>CANHVD010000102.1 GCA_947463775.1 Planctomycetaceae bacterium
AAAGCTTTGGCCGCATTCGCATCGGCAGAATAAAGGACAAACTGCTTTTCATACGCTCGCGTCAGAATCGCACGATCACGCTGTGTGGGAGCTCGTCCCAACACTTGTCGAAACGCTCTTGTCAGCCGAGAATCTACGTCCGACGAAGCCGTGCAACATCGTTCCGCAAGAACTCGAGATGCTTCGACCCACGTCGGATCATTCAGCGTCGTCAAAGCATGCAAGGGAGTACTTGTCGGAGTAGAACGAACTCGGCACGCCTGGCGATTCGACGTATCGAACATATTCGCTGGCCCGACCGTACGACGCCAGAATGTGTAAAGACTTCGTCGATACAAGTCGTCACCATGAGACGCCGGATAAGTGAAGTCGCGTTCTTTGGTGATCGCCAACGATTCCCAGATATCGTCCGGCTGATAAGGATACACCGGAACGCCGCCCATTTTGAGATTCAGCAGTTCGCTCGACGCCAACGCCCAGTCTCGCAACAGCAACGATGGCATGCGAAATCGGCTCGCACGAGCATACAAGCGATTCTCGGGATCACGTTGTTTGAGTTCCGGGGTGACTCGACTGGACTGCCGATACGTGGCGCTTGTGACAATCAAACGATGCAGGTGCTTCATGCTCCAGCCGTGTTCGCGGAATTCCACGGCCAGCCAATCCAGCAAAGCTCCGTGAATTGGATACTCGCTCTGCACGCCGAAGTCTTCTGCCGTCTTGATCAACCCCGCCCCAAAGAAGTGCTGCCACATGCGATTCACCTGCACTCGTGCGGTCAGCGGATGCTCAGCGGACACCAGCCACTGGGCAAATCCCAGACGATTGGTCGGAGCACCGGCTGGCAAAGGCGGCAGGAAGGCCGGCGTGGCAAAGGAGACTTTCTCGGTCGGATTGAGATACTCGCCTCGCGACAGGATTTTCGTCTCGCGCGGCTGCGCATCGCTCATGATCATCGGACGTGGCATCTGATCGGCGCGGTAATCGGCAAGTTGTTTCTTCAGATCGTCTCGCGGTTTGATCGCCGGAACTTTGTCGCCCAGCGTTGGCTGAACCTTCTCTGAGAAATGTTTTCGCAGATCTGTTGCCAGAGCGCTCTTCTGGTCTTCATTCAATTCTCCGTCCGGCTTGATCACCAGCGCGGCCAGGGCTTCGGCTAGCTCGGAGCCTTCCCGCAGCTTGCCTTCCACGATCAACCCGGCTCGCCACTCTTCATAAGCCGCGTCGACGCCCTTGGTGACCTCCGGTTCAAGAGCAGCAATCTGCGTGTCGAACTCGGCAATGCGAGCTGTCGTTTCCGGAAATGGATATTCCAGAAACGGTGCGGCAACGCGAACTCGCGATGAAAAATACTGCGGCGTTCCGGACTCGGGAACTCGGTTGAACGCGTCCAGCATGCTGTAGTAATCACGCTGCGTCATCGGATCATACTTGTGATCATGACACTGCGCGCAATTCATGGTCAGACCGAGCCATGTCGTAGACGTGGTCTCCATGCGGTCAAACAAAATCACCCAGCGTTGTTCTTCAGCAATCGCGCCGCCTTCACCGTTCAGCAGATGATTGCGATTAAATCCGCTCGCGATTTTCTGCTCGTCCGTTGCGTCCGGAAGCAGATCACCGGCCAGTTGCCAAATCGTAAACTGATCAAACGGCAGGTCTTCATTGAACGACTTCACGACCCAGTCACGCCAGATCCATTGCCAGGTGTCACCATCCTGCTGGAATCCATTGCTGTCAGCGTAACGAGCCGCATCCAGCCAACTCAGAGCCATTCGTTCGCCGTAGTGAGGACTTGCCATCAGGCGATCGATAAGCTTCTCGTAAGCGTCGGGGCTTTGATCAGCGACAAACGAGTCGACTTCTTCAGGCTTAGGAGGAATGCCAGTCAAATCAATCGAAAGTCGACGGATCAACGTCGCTCGATCAGCTTCTGGCGATGGCTGCAGACCAATGCTTTCAAGTTTCCCCAACACGAAGCGATCGATGGGGTTTCGCGACCAATCTGTCCGAGTTACCTCGGGATCGGCAGGGCGAACCGGAGCAACGAACGCCCAGTGCTTTTGGTAAACGGCGCCTTCAGAAATCCACCGCTGCAGCAGAGCTTTTTGTTCAGGGGATAAATGTCGGTTGGACTTCGGGGGCGGCATCTGCTCATCGGGATTCTCGGAGTGAACCCGCTGGATCAGTGCACTGGCCGAAGCGTCCCCGGGGACAATTGCGCCGGCGGTGATTGCTGCGTCGCGATCGTCCAGCCGCAGATCGGCCAGGCGCTTGTTCGAATCCTGGCCGTGACAGTAAAAACAGTTCTCGGACAGAATCGGACGAATGTCGCGATTGAAATCGAGCGGCAGCGGGGCTGACACGCCCTCCTGAGCCATTACAGAGAACGGCATGCTGCTTACGAGTGCAGTCAGAAGAAGCAAAAGCCCTTGATGCGGTTTCATAAGCAGGCCTGATCAGGAGTGAAAAAATCACAACCAAAGAAAGTTGTGATCTCTTGTAGGGTGGGACCAGCGCAGCGCCGGCCCACCGATGTGGATGCTACAAATCGATGGGCCGGCGCTCGCAATGCTCACTTGTCCCACCCTACGTTCCTCAAAACGCTTTCACAGAAACGAACAGATGTAATCCGTGACCTTCGTAACCTTCAGCAGAAAATGGGAGTTCCCCGGTACGTTGAATGCCTGGCCCCCTTTGATTGAGTGCCAGGTAGTTTCACCTGCGAGACAATACGTCAACTCGCCGGATTGAATTTCCATCAGCTCTGGCTTGCCGGTGTTGAACTTGTATTCACCAGGAAGCATGATCCCCAAAGTTTTCAGGCTGCCATCGGCGAACTCGACCGAGCGGCTGGTAACGTTGCCGTCGAAGTAAACATTGGCAGCCTTGACGACGGATACAGATTCGAACTTGCTCATCGATTCCTCTGAATTTCCCAACGGATGGATGTTGTCGACACAAAACTCTCGAGCACCCATTGTACGGCGGCTCAGAACCCCAGAAAAGTCCTCCGCGGCGGCGTGATCAGTGTCGCGGCGAATCCGACACCGCGATCCCCTCAAATCGGAAGTTCCGGATTCAGCGGCATTCCATTTGCGGTTTCGCATCGGGCCGAGGAAATGCCGTCCAATATGGCAGGAATAGCCAACATTTTCTGGCAACTTGCTAAGATCCAGCGGCAGTCGACCTCAGTGGTCTCAGTGTTCCTTTCCGCACACATTTCCCTTCCTACCCAAATCCTGAGCTTCTACAGCGATGTCAAAACGTGATTTCTACGAAGTGCTCGGTGTTTCCCGCAGTGCCTCACAGGATGAAATTCGCAAGGCTTACAAGAAGCTGGCGAAGAAATTCCATCCGGACGTGAAGCCCGCGGATCCTGATGCTGAGAAGAAATTCTCTGAAATCACCGAGGCCTACGATGCCCTGAGCGATGATGCGAAACGCAAAGCTTACGACCAGTTCGGTCATGCCGCGCGAGGCGGTGCCGGGGGCGGTAATCCATTTCAGGGTTTCGGTGGTGGTGGCGGCTCGTTTGATCTGGACGACATCCTCGGCGGCATGTTTGGTGGCGGTGGTAATCCATTCGGCGGCGGTGGCCGTCGCGGACAAGCGCGAACTCAGAAAGGCCAGGACGCGAAGGCGGAGATTACCGTTCCGTTTATTGTGGCCGTCGAAGGTGGCGAGCATTCTGTTTCGCTGCAGAATGGCTCGAAGAGCGAGCGACTGAGCGTCAAAATTCCTGCCGGGATTGAAGATGGCCAATCGATTCGTTTGGCAGGCCAGGGAAATCCAGGCTCTGGTGGTGGGCCGGCTGGTGATCTGATCGTCACAGTCCACATTGCGACTCATCCGTGGTTCCGTCGCGATGGCCAAAACCTGCTCGTGGACGTTCCGATCTCGCCTTCAGAAGCAGCGCTTGGGGCAAAGGTTGATGTGCCAACACTGACCGAAGGAACCGTCGTTCTGACTGTTCCGTCGGGAACCTCCAGCGGAGCTAAATTGCGTTTGCGAGGCAAAGGAGTTCTCAATCACAAAACCGGTGACCGAGGCGACCAGTTTGTGGTGCTGAAGATTTCCGTCCCCAAAGATCTCTCCGAGGAAGCTCGCGCGCTGTATGAGAAGCTTGCGGAACTCAACCCCAGGGATCCCCGTGATGGGCTGTGGGTTTGAACGAGCCGGCGTTTCTGCTGGCACTTCGGATCCGCAGTTTCAGATTTGAAGTCTCGTGCTGACAGGCATTAATGGCCCAGAGGGAAATTATTTCCTTCGCCGTCAGGAAATAATTTCCGCCGTGCCACCCCCCGGTGGGACGTACGCAGAAGCAGCCTAATCGAAATCTTCGATAATCGCCGTAGAACCGGCGTAATTGATACAGGCGCAAAAACTGCCATAGATTTCGGCTCGTGAATTGCTACTGAACGCTAAGTGCCCTGCGGAACGGACATCGCAGGGAGGCTTGAATTCAGGGACGGACTTCATGATACCGGGTTTATACAGCGCTGCGACTGCCATTGACGCCTCGACGCGGCGACATGAGGTTGCGGCAGAGAATCTGGCTAACATCCAGATGCCGGGCTATCGCAGAAAGATGGTTGCCAACACCACCTTTGAAACCATGTTTCCACCGCGGCAGCCAACGAGCAACAGCACGATGTCGTCGGAGTTGCTGGGGACCGCGACAACTCAGCCGCGTTACGATTTTCAGCAGGGGCACCTGGAAGACACCGGAAACCCACTCAACTTTGCCTTGCAGGGTGACGGTTTCTTCACGATCAAAGGTTCGGACGGACCGCTTTATACGCGGAATGGTTCGTTCTACGTCGACACAAATCGCCAGTTGGTCACCATCGATATGCTGCCGGTCATGGGGCCAGGCGGACCGATTGTTGTTCCTGATACGATCTCCACAGAAAAGATCGAAGTCTCTGCCGACGGACGTCTGCTGGCGAATAACGAACAGTTCGGTGAATTCTCGATCGTCAAGTTTGCAGACAACAACGTTCTGGCTGCTGTGGGTTCATCATTATTTGTTGCTCCGAGCGATGTGGCCCCTCAGGCGGGAACAGCCATGGTGCAACAAGGGCAATTGGAACTCGCCAACACTTCTTCGATCGATGAGATGCTGACATTGATTGAATGCTCACGTCATCTGGATGCTGCCCAGAAAGCTCTGCAGACCATAGCCGAATCCGTACAGAAGCGGATCGGATTACGATAACACTCTTTACACATCCTCCAGCTTAAGCCTATCAGGGAAGGATTTCTGATTCATGTTAAGAGCTTTATACTCCAGTGCAACGGGCATGAAGGCCCAGGAAATGATGATTGACAATACCGCGAATAATCTCGCGAACGTCAATACACCGGGCTTCAAACGCAGTCGAATCGACTTTGCGGACATGATCTATACCAACCATCGTATGCCCGGCACTTCGGTCGGCAATGGCCAGGTTTCACCAACCGGACTGCAGATTGGTAACGGTGTTCGCGTTGTTGCCACAAACAAACACTTTTCACCGGGAGCCGCCGAACAGACCGGAAACCCCCTGGACATGATGATTGAAGGCGACGGCTTTTTTGCGGTTCAGCTGGATAACGGGGAGATTCGGTACACGCGAGCGGGTGGTTTTAGAATCGATGATCAGGGCCGACTGGTGAATGGCGACGGGCTTCCCATGATTCCAAACATCACGATTCAGCCCGGTATTGATGTCAATCGCATCACGGTTGGCACTGACGGAAGAATACAGGGGCAGCCTACGGGAACAGACCAACCTGCCGTGGACCTCGGGCAGGTTCAAATCAGCACCTTCCGAAATTCCAGCGGACTTTCGAATGAAGGCGGTAACCTGTTTGCCACGACAGCAGCTTCGGGGCCGGCGACGCCAGCGAATCCAGGATCTGCCGGATACGGCATAGTTCGAGGAGGAACGCTGGAAGGAGCCAATGTCGAAGTGGTTACAGAACTGATCTCTCTCATCAGTGCTCAGCGAGCTTACGAAATCAACTCCCGAGCCATTCGCGCGGGTGATGAAATGCTTTCAACCTCAATTGATATCGTGAGGTAAACCGATGAAATCGCACTTCCCTGAATCGATCACCCGTTTGCTGCAGCTCGCCATTGTGATTGTCACTTGCTCTCAGACAATCCTCGCAGAAGAGCTGATCATAGAGCTGAAAGACGTGGCGACTGCGTTTTCGCCACAGGTGCTGCTGCGAGATGTCGCTAAAGTTAAAAGTCGGTCTATCTCCGACCAGATGGCTGCTGAGGCTATCGAATTGCGGCTGCTGGACCTGACCGTTCCAGAGGAAACAATCAAGGCTCGATCGATCACGACGCGTCTCGTTCTCGCGGGATGGTTAGTGGAGGAGATTCGTATCATCGGATCACCCGAAGTTCGAGTTTCATTTCGGCAACCCGAGCTTCTGACAGATACTGTCATCGAGGAAGCTGCCACCGAAGTGGCTTTTGCGATGATGGGGGGAGATCGGGAAGACCTGGCAGTAAAACTGCAGAGTGTATTCGTGGAATCGCTTCCTCCGAATCTTCGTGATGTCGATGGCTTGATGGCCAAAGTCAATCCGCCGGACAAGGTTGGTCCCGGCAGGTCGATCATGCAAATTCAAATCTGGGACGGCGATCGAATCGTCGCCACTCGGTCGGCCGCGTTTGATATTCGTAAGCGTCAGACTGTCGCAGTCGCCAAGGTCCCGTTAACTCGTGACGAACCAATCGACGAACGTTCCGTACGGTTCGAAAAGCGTTTTGTGTCGACGACTCTGGACGAACTGGACGGCTCACAGGTTTTCGGTCAGCGAGTTCGCGCGAATGTCGTTCCTGGAACGATCCTGCAAGCTCGGGATTTTCAGACCACGCCGGCGGGCGCTCGGATCCTGATCAAGAAGGGGGATCTTGTCACCGCGTATGCTCGCGCAGGAAAACTGCAAACAAGACTTCGCAATGTTGAAGCCATGCATGACGCTGGTCTCGGTGACAACATCAAGCTGTTGAATCGTGAATCAGATAATCTGTTTAGCGGCAAGGTCACTAGCCCTGGCACCGTTCAGGTTGTCATCGATCGATAGAAGGGATGGCCATCATGTTAAGAACTGTGAAAAGATCTGCAGCCACAAGTTGTGCGATCGTCGTTTTTGTGGTCGGAGTCACCTTGGAAGCGCCAAATGCAACGGCCGACTCGCTGTGGAAAAAACGTGATCCGCAACGCGCCTATCTGTTCTATGACTCACGTGCCCGAAACGTCGGGGATCTGCTCACACTGATTATTAGTGAAGCCAGCGAAGTCGAGAACAGCGAAAACAGATCCCTGGACAAGAACTCCAGCGCCGGTGTGACTGCGGATTATGCAGCGGGTTCTGGCGGAGGACTTGCAACTCAGGCGGCCAACGCTTCGCTCGATTTCGCCAGCTCGGCGAAACGGGCGTTCTCCGGGAAAGCCAACTATCGCGATTCGAGAGAGTACACGGACCATATCACGGTCACGGTTGTGGATGTTCTACCCAACGGCAATCTTGTGATCTCCGGACGACGTTGTCTGAGCATTGCCGGGGAGCAAAGAACACTCATCGTGTCCGGAGTCGTTCGTCCAATCGATCTTGGTCCCGACAACAAGATCAGCTCGCGCTACGTTGCAGACCTCAAGACAGTCTACGAGGGTGAAGGCACTTCAAAAAGATTCACTCGACAGGGCTGGATGAGTCGTGCTGCGAACAAGGTCTGGCCGTTCTGAAGGTACTTCTCAGCCGCGGAACACCAGACAAAACCAGGTCTGGTGTCCGGACTTCTCGCGGAGCGAGATAACTGGAATCAACGGCCTCCTAAAAGCAAGTCTCATACAACAGACAACATGACGGACTAAATCATGACACGTCTTCCTCGAACAACACGGCGAATTTCTGAGACCTGGTGGATTTCGGTGATGGCCGTGATCCTGGCCACAAGCTCAACTTCGAGTGTGAGTGCACAGGAGAGCGGGCCACGGGTTCGCATCAAGGATGTCACCACGATACGTGGCGAGCATCCGAACACAATCAGCGGATTCGGACTTGTGACAGGGCTCGCGGGCACAGGCGGCACAACCCCGACTACAAAACAGTTTGCTTTGCTTCTGCTGCAGAAATTTGGTAACCGAGCGGACCCGTCACTCCGTGAGAACATTCAGCGTTCACAGGAGAAGACGAACAACATGTCCGTCGTTCGTGTCAACATTGTCTTGCCGCCTCATGCCAAGAACGGCCAAAAACTGGATGTGATTGTTTCTGCTTTTGACGATGCGAAAAGCCTGCACGGTGGAATGTTGGAAAAGACAGTTCTGGAAGGTGATGACGGCACGGTCTACGCCATCGCTTCGGGACCTGTTTCGCTGAACGGTGGTGACTTTGGAGGTAAAGCGGCCAGTGTCACGAAGAATCATCCGACGACCGGACGTGTTCCGATGGGAGCCATTGTCGAAGAAGAAATTCCCTGTCGTATCTTTGACGGCGATGTGTTTCACTTTCTGCTTCGCAATCCGCAATATGCGACCGCCGACCGTATGAGCAAGGCCATCAATCAATACTCTCCGGGATGTGCGGCCGTACTGGACCCTGCCACTGTCGCAGTGCGACTGCCGTCTTCGGCACTGGGTGACCCCCACCGATTTATTTCAGAATGCCAGGAGTTGACAGTCGTTCCCGGTAATACGGCTCGCGTCGTGATTAATGAACGAACAGGGACGATCGTCTTTGGTTCGGATGTGAAACTTTCGAAGGTCGCGATCACTCACGGCAACCTGATTATTAGCACTGCAGAGACTCCGGAAGTCTCGCAGCCCAATGCGTTCAGTGAAGGTGAGACGACCGTGGTTCCAAGAACTTCTGTCGATGTGTTGGAACAACCGGGAGTGATCAGCGTGATCGAAGAGAATGTAACCGTGGGCGATCTGGCAAGTTCTCTGAATGCACTGGGAGTCAGCCCGCGAGATTTGAGTTCGATCTTCCAGACGCTCAAGGAATCCGGTGCTCTGCATGCCGAGCTGGAATTGAAGTAATTCGGGCCTGTTGCGACAAGGATATCAGATGAACATCAGCAATAACCCTGCTCTGGCTGCCCCGGACGCTGTTAAGACAGACAAGGCAGCAGCGTCGAAGAACTCTGTGCTGAAGGATTCAGAGAAATCTGAAAAAGTCCAGAAAGTGATTGAAGAGTTTGAAGGCGTGTTCATGTCGATGATGATCAAGCAGCTTCGGGAAACGAACAATGGAGACGGTTTCTTCCCGGGCGATCACAGCGATACCTACGGCGGTATGTTCGACATGTTCATGGGGCAGCATCTTGCCCGAGGTTCGCAGACGGGGCTGGAATCGTTATTCGAATCCACCTCCGCAAAGAATCAGCTTGTAGACTACGCAACTGGGGGGCAGATGAGTAGTCGGCGATCGAAGGGAATCGAGGAGTACAATAATGAGCAATTCCGCTCCAGCGCCGCCGTGCCTGCTGCAACCTGAGCATCTGCGGGGACTGCTTGTCCACGTTGATGCTGAGGAAGTTTCGTTACGAAACACGATGCGACTTCTCAAGGATCTGCCGTTTCATTCGACGGATGATTCAAAGCAGAGAGAACTGCGAGTCCGAATCGACCAAAGTCTTCAGCATGCGGCATTCCTGCTGGAGAATCGCAGCAAAGTTATCAGCAATCTTTCCCAGTATCTGGGCATTCCACCGGAACAGGTCTGCTTTTCTGCACTGTTGCCTTATGCAACTCCTGCAGCTGTGGCCCTGTTGATCCCGGCTCGTCAGCGTCTGCAGAGAATTCTCGTGCAGATCAAAACGCTGGCCAACACCGCGGCGTGGATTGTGAACGAGTCGCGACGGATTCAGCTCACCATCATGGATTCGCTGCCTGGCTCACTCAGCTCTGATCGTTACGACGCCAGCGGGCAGAGAAATCTGAATCCAGCGGCCTTTCGATTTGAAACTCGTTCGTGAAAAGACGGATCCATGAGGGCGTTTGAAATAGGATTATCCTCTCTCCGCGCACAACAGCAGACGCTGTCGGTGCTGGGGAATAATCTTGCCAATGCGGCGACGCCCGGATATCACCGTCAACGAGTGGAACTGAATACCCGTTTCCCGCTGCGCGACGATGACCATCATGTCGGCACCGGCGTCGATGTTTCTCGAATTGCCCGACTTCGCAATAGTGCCTTAGAAACAGCGCTGCTTCGCAATACATCCGAAGCCGGCACCAGCCAACAGGCACTGGAAATCAATCGGCAGATCGAATCGTTGCTGACTCCGGGAGACGCCACGATTCATGAAACGTTGTCGAATTTCTTCAACCGCCTTGAGAAGTCGTCCAACGCGCCTCAGGACCTGACGGTGCGTCAGGAATTCCTTTCCTCGGCCGATGAACTGATGAGTTCCTTTAATACTCTGGACCAGAAACTCGCCACTCTTGAGCGTGATGTGCGGCTGAATGTTGATGACGGTGTCAAAGAAGTTAATCAGCTGCTCAACGATATTGCGGGACTCAATTCGCTGATCTTTCAGACCCGTGCTTCATCCAGTGAGCCCAATGACCTGCTGGATCGTCGTGATGCTATGGTCACAAAACTCACGGAATGGGTTGATGCAGACTCCGTTAGTCTTGGGGACGGGCGGGAACAGGTTCTTGTCGCCGGTGGTGCCGTTATCGTGGGCAATCAATCGGCCGCATTGCGATCCCGTGATTATCGCAACGGGACCACGGGGATCACGCTCAATGAGCTGACCACACCCCTGTCTTTGGGCTCCGGAAAACTGAAGGCGATGACGTCCGCGTTGAACGAAACGATTCCGTCGTTTCGAGAACGACTGCGAGACATGGCTCGGGAAATCATCCGCACTGTCGACCAACAGCATGCACAGGGTATGTCCGATCAGGGACCGTATTCAGTGCTCTTGGGAACTCGTGGTGTCCTGGATCTGACGGTGCCGCTGAACAACAGCGTTCCGGAATTCCCTATCAACAGCGGCGATCTGTACGTCACGGTCACAGAAGATGCGACCGGGATTCGTCGTACGGAAAAGGTCTCCATTGACACATCAACCGAATCTCTGACCGACATTGCCACGAAGCTGACAGCTCTTGATGGAGTTGTTGCGACAATCGATACCGTACGCAAGACTCTGATGATCTCAGCAGAGGGATCGTACTCCATCGACTTTGCCGGGCGTCCTGACAATGTCCCGGTTCTGACCAGCATGACAGGCACAAGTCGCCCGGAGTTCAGCGGGCATTTTCTTGGAGATGCCCCGAATGATTGGAGCGTGACTTTCTCCGGTCCGGGGACAGTCGGCGAAACCGTGGGACTGACGGCAACAATCAGAAATTCATCCGGGCAGGTCATCGCACTCCAGAACATTGGTGCCGGTTACGAAGCGGGAGCAGCTGTCGAGATTCGCGACGGTGTTGCATTGCAGTTCGGTAGCGGCACAATCAATGCCGCTGACACATTCTCCCTGAAGCTTACAAATAACGCGGATGAAACAGGCATCCTATCCGCACTGGGGATCAATTCGCTGTTCTCAGGTTCCGAGCCGGGCTTGTTCAGGGTTCGGGAGGAACTTCGCCGAAATCCTGAAAGGCTGGCAACTTCTGCAACAGGGCAACCAGGCGACGCCATCAATCTGGCTTCAATGGCGAAACTGCGAGACCTCCGACTGGATGGACTTTCCGGTCGAACATTTACGGAAGAGATTGCGGATATTACGGCGGAATCAGGGTTGATCGTTCAGGCCGCAGACAGTCGAAGCACTCAATTGGAGAATTATCAGTCTCGACTTCAGGCAGACCGGGATGCTCTGTCCGGAGTTGACATTAATGAGGAAATGCTCTTGATGATGCAGGGCCAGCGAGCGTACCAGGCAGCCGCTCGATTCATCTCGGTAGCCGACCAGATGCTGGAAGAACTATTCACAATTGCCAGGTAAAAGATTCTGATCATGGAGCTGGATCGTGGTGATTCTGGCTCGGTTTTGAAAGTTCGCGGTAGAAGAAACCAGACTGATGGATTTCCGAGTGACACAAAGTCAGATGTCTGCCACTGCTCGCAAATATCTTGCGAAGCAGTCGTCTGAGCTGTTTACCACTCAGCAGCAGATCAGCACCGGGTTAAGAATTCAGCGTCCGTCGGATGATCCGGCAGCCATCAGGCGGAGTCTGATTCAGAAGGATCGCGTTGATCGCCTGGAGGCCCATGAAGTTTCTATCAGCCATGTGAAGTCTCGACTTGAGTCGGCTCATGTCCATCTGCAGGATATCAATAGCCTTCTGACCACAGCGAGGCAGCTCGCGCTTCAATCTCAGAATGTGACTGACAATAGTGAACGAACAGCGATCGCGGCACAGCTCGATGGCTTGTTACAGCAGATGACGAGTGCCGCAAATGCTTCCGATGAGAGCGGTTATCTTTTTAGCGGTACAGCGGCCA
>CANHVD010000103.1 GCA_947463775.1 Planctomycetaceae bacterium
ACTAGTCCTGATAGTCAACTTCGATGTGATCTCGCTTGATGCGGACGTCTACAGCGTACTTGCCGTAATCGTATCGAATGCGGTCACCGTTACGGCGGCAGCTGATCAGTTCGCAACCACAGGTTGGGACGCAGATCTGGATGTAAACGCACTTTGGTCCGCAGCTGTTGCAAGGATCTTCGCAAGCACATGGATCCTTAACAGCGATGATCTTTGGCTGTGCACATGGCGACATTTCGTCGCGGTCCTTGTAAACAACATTCGTGTAGAGCGGCACAGCGTGTGACTCTACGAATGCTCCCGGTACTTCTGGAACCGGTGTCAATTCCTGTCGTGCTTCAACAGCACCTGTGGCGAGAATCGCACACAGCGTCATCATCATTGCAAAAATCTTCATGTCTTCCCTTTCAATTCCGGGTCTCGAAACCTGATTCAATCACATGCCACCTGTCCCCGCTCCCAGAAACCAGTGGCTTGGTCGCTGGTATTCATTTGCCATCCAAATGTGGGGCGGTCAAGTTTTGGTTTTTGACAATTGGTGGCCGAGCTTCAAACCCACGGCCAATACAACAATCAGGGAACCTCTTCGGACCGTATTGTCGCGGAGGTTTGGGCAATATCAATGGGATCTGGCGAGAATTTCCGGTTTCAGAAATAAGGCTGTCTGTGGGCTTTTGGCGGAGCAAATCCTGTCAGGATTCCTTCTCTATGCCCCCGCAACGTCCGGTTTACTCGGCTGCAGGCCATATAATCAACTTTGCGTAGGGCCACATCGGTTTTCTGGTTCTCGGTGGAACTCGCTGTCCTGCTGAATTTTGCGGGCCGATGTGATGGTTTTTGCTGGCCGTACGCTCAGTTTTTAAATCGGCCAGTTGCCATTTGGCAACAAAACGCGTTCAATAGGCGACTCATGCAGGTCGCTCGCTAGATGAAGCCCCGCACGAGTGCGGGTTCATCCGAGAAAGCTCAACGGTCGTTATGGAAAAATCCTTTCTCTTCACCGACGTAACGAATCCAACGTGGCTGGTTTATGTCGCGTTTTTGGTGATCGCCGTTTTTTTTCGCTTCTCTCGCTTTCTGACAATCCGCAATCTTGACCTGACTTTGCTGCTCCTGCTTTCCACGGCGATCGTCGTTGCGGGTGTTTATCGCGACAAAGTTTGGGTCCCGCCGGTCGCCGTGGAGGATTCAGCGTCTCCGTCGGAGCCGGGTGATGGTCCGCCGTCGACTGCCACTTCGGTGACAAGCACCGAGCTGGCAACTGAAAACAGTGCTTCCCCAGGGCCGTTCGGCCAGACCTCTTCTGATGCCGCAAAACAGCCCGACAATCAAGCCTCGGCAGTAATTTCGGCTGATGCTTCCAGCAGCGATCTACCTTCCAGTGATTCGTCCGAAGCGAATGCAAAAGCAGTGGCAGTCAATGATCCACAACAGTTGCCATCGGTGGATTTAGACGCCGGGCCACGCTCGCACCCCATCTATACGTGGGCGTCAATCGCACTGATGGGATTGACGATCATGCTGATTGTACGTTTGATCTTTGATGAGAGTCTCACTCGACGCCCCCGACTCGATCAAAACCTGAATCAGGCAGGAATCACATTCCTGTGCATACCGGCTTTTGCGATTCTGATGGTGAGCGTTCTGACCAACAACCCTGAGGACAGCACTTTCAAGGCGGTTGAACATGGTCGAGCCCTTCTGGAACGACGCGATGTGCAGGTCGATCCTCAAACAGGCGGCGATACGCAGCCCGCTCCGACGGAGACCCTGATCGCAGCCGGTGGTGCCGCTATGGCTCAGCTTTCCGGAAACCTTCCCAAGTCTCCGGCCGGTGATTCCAGCGACACCGGCACTGTGGAGGCTCTGCTGGCCCGGATTCTTGTCGTCATCGCTCATACCTTTGTGGTGCTTGGACTGCTGATGATCGGCCGTCAGCATTTTGCAAGTCTGCAACTCGGCATTTCCATGAGCTGTCTTTATCTGCTGCTGCCCTGCACGGCGGTTAATGTTCATGAGCTTAATCATGTTCTTCCGGCGGCTTGCCTCGTATGGGCTATCGCCAGCTATCGCAACCCTGTCGTCGCTGGAGTTCTTTTGGGATTGGCGAGCGGAACTCTGTTTTTTGCGGCATTTCTGTTGCCACTGTGGGCCGTGTTTTACGGGAAAAATGGCGGATTGAGGTTCGTGGTTTCCGTTCTGGGGATCGGTGCCGTTTTGATTACGTCACTGCTTCTGATCTCCGGCGATGCCAGCTCGTTTACAAACAAACTGGTCACGACCGCCAACTGGACGGCCTATCGTCTGCTGGATGATTCTCCGACTGACGGCGACGCAACTCTCAGTCAACTGTTTATTCGCATCCCCATGGCGGCAATTTTCTTTGTGATGCTGACGGCCATGACCGTGCTGCCTCGCCCGCGGAACCTGGAGAATCTTCTCTCCAATTCAACATGCCTCGTTGTGGCCGCGCAGATGTGGTACCCGGACGATATCGGCACTTATGTTCTCTGGTATCTGCCGCTGTTTCTGATCGTCATCTTCCGACCTCGACTGGACCGCTTCACGCCTCCGGAGGCCGTTGAGCGAGAATCCGTCAGCTTGAATGCATCGCCACCGACAACTCCTGCGGCCACCGTGGCAATGTCGGGCCTGAACTTTCTTCGGACTCGCTCACACCTCAACTCGTAGCGATCGCCCCGACCACTACGCTGAGCAAAACGTACGAGGCGATCGATGCGTCATCCCTTTCGTCCCCGCCATAGCGATGGATGATTCCCACGCGGCTGGCGTCGGCTGTGTTTGGCTCCACAGAAGTTCGGGAAAGACCCGCCTCAGTACATGCCAGCGGCCGGTAACGCGATTTGCAAAATTTCACGGTTTCCATTACGCTCGACCGCTTCGACTTTGCTGTCCGACGGGTGTATTCGCTACGCTGCGGCCAAGTTGAAATGTGGACGCTTGGTCAGGTGTCCGCCGGCTCTGTCTACTCCTCTCCAACCCGCATAAACAAGACTGTTTCCCACCCAAGTCGCTACATCACAGACGTGTTCGGGACAAACCGGCTGGCGGTATTCACTGGCTGACCAAAACGATAAAATGAGTAGAATGTCCCCTTTTGCGATTCCCGCGTATTGCTATCTCCTGGTTGTACTCGCATGCCATCCCCACCCAGTGCCAAATATGTGCTTATTCAGACGACGATGGGTGACTATCGGCAGGCGTTTGTTAAGGCAATCATCGAGCACTTCAATGAATCATTGACGATCCTCTGTGGGCAAACTTACTTTTATGAAAGCTTGAAGACTGGTGTTGTTGGCTCGCGCGTCTTTGTGACAGCGCGGAACATCTTTTTTCTGAAGCGTCGAGTCCTTCTGCAGCTCGGTGTTCAGCGGACTGCAATTCAGGCAGACGCTGCGGTACTGGAATACAATCCGCGTATCATCAACACATGGACGGTGGCGTTCATTCGACGCATTCTTGGGCGTCGCACAATCCTGTGGGGCCATGTTTATTCTCGTCGTGGTAACGACAACTGGCTGCGGTATTTTCAGCGTTCTCTGGCGACAGGACTCATTGTTTACACAGAGCAGCAGAAGGAAATTCTGATCAACGAGTTGAAATACCGTGGCGAAGCATTTGCCGCGCCCAACGCGTTGTACACGCATGCTGAAATGCAGCCTTTGGATGGCCCCGAGCGCACCGGTTTTCTTTATGTTGGTCGCCTGGTGGCGGACAAGAAGCCGATGCAGATGCTGAACGCTTTTGTCATGGCGTTGCCTCAGCTTCCGGCAGACTCCAAACTGCTGATTGTGGGTGACGGTCCGGACCGAGCAAACCTCGAACGCCGAATTCTGGAGCTGAACCTATCTGATCGAGTTAAGATGTTCGGCCACGTCGGAGATTATGCGAGACTGAAGGAGATTTATCGGCAGTCACTTGCATCAATTTCTGCAGGAGCCGTCGGCCTTTCGATCACTCAAAGCCTTGGCTTCGGTGTTCCGATGCTCTATTCGCGTCATGATCCCCACGGGCCGGAAATTGTCGCCGCCCGGGAAGGCTGGAATTGCCTGTGTTTTGAGACCGATAGTGTCGACGATCTTGCGGCCCATATGTTGCAATTGCAGAACGAACGTGCCGCATGGATCTCTCGCGCGCCAGCGATCTCTTCAGAGTGCAGAGCCAGTTTCAGCGTCGAAAAGATGGCCGGGGAATTCATAAAGGCGCTTGTTGGACCAGACAAATAGTCCGCTGATACGAGTCCGCTGAACACTCCGTCTTCGGATACGCCAACAATCGCACAATCAATCAAGCCGCGGGTTGTTCCAGCTCATCTTTGTGTCGCAATCCACCCTGATGTCTCAACGATTGCGCAGGGTTTCCAGGCGCTGTCGAGCTTGCTCCAAATCGGGCGCCCGCTCCAGACAGTCTTCATACTGCTTGATCGCGTCGTCCATCCGGTCCAACTTTTCCAGCGTCATGCCGAGATTGAAGTAGTTCTGATAGGTGTCAGGATTCAACCGAATCGCCAGTTCCAGTGCTTCGACGGCGGCGGGATAGTCGCCTTGCATAAACAGAGTTGCTCCCAGCATCGATTGAACTCCTTCGGCCCCTGGATCCAGTTCCATCGCGCGCCTTAAACTCTGCACCGCTTCCGGAAGCCTGTTCAGCCTCACCAGGCATCGCCCCAGCTCGCCGTGAGCCGCGAAATAGTCCCCATCTGCAGCCAGCACTTCGCGCAGGATCGGTTCAGCAAGTTCGTACTTCCCGGCGTCAATCATTGAAGAGGCGTCGGTCAGCTTGTAGTAATACGGAAGCATGTCCTTCACGTCGCGGAGCGGTTGTTCCTGATCGCCATTCGTGTCTCGATACGATGCGTACCCCAAACCGCTCAGAGCACGACGTTCCTGTTCCGTAAGCGCCACGTTGTCGGCCAGGCGTTCATTCATCCGCTCTTCCCACGCCGTCAGTTCCTCTTCCAGCTTAAGGACTTGATCAGGCATTTCGGTGGCAAGATTCTTCAGTTCCGGTGGATCAGCGATCAGATCGTACAACTCAGCGCGAGGGCTGCGGATATACTTCCACTTCTGAGTAATCAGGGCTCGGAGAGGCGACCAATGACCCGCGTGATAAGGTTCGTCTGTTTCTGCATAGCAAGGCAGCAACGGCTGAGTCTCTCCCCGCAGCGCAGGTCGAAGGGAACGTCCGCTTGCGTTGGCAATCGGCTTCTGACCCAGTTGATCCAAAAGCGTCGGAGCCAGATCGGCCAGCGACACCGGCTCGGCCACACGATGTCCGGGTCGAATTTCATTGGGCGAAACGACCAACAGAGGAACTCGCAGAGTCGCGTCATAGACAGTCATGCTGTGAGACAATTCGCCATGCTCTCCCAGACTTTCGCCATGGTCTCCGACGACGACAATCACAGTGTTCTCGAGTGCACCGGTCTTCTCCAGCGTCGAGAATAAACGGTCCAGCTGCTCATCAACATACGCCAGTTCGGCATCATAGAGTCGATCTGCAAAAGCATCCCCAAACCGGTCCTCGTGCGCGAGGTACGGGTAGTGGGGATCGAAAAGATGGACCCAACAGAAGTATGGCTTCTGGGTTCGGGGGCGCAACCAGCGAAGCGCGGCATCGATCACCAAACTGGCATCACGATACTGGTGATGCCCATGCAAACTGGGATCTGAAAGGGACAGATCATCATCGTACTTGTCAAAGCCTCGCTGCAGCCCGAACTTATGGTCCAGTACAAACGCGGCGACGAAGGCCCCTGTGTCGTAACCGGCAGCCTGAAGTTCGGTGGCCAGTGTTGGCAATCCCGAGGGCAATGCTGCCCCACCATTATTGCGAAGACCATGCTCGGGCGGATAGAGACCAGTCAGCATTGTTGCATGAGAAGGCAATGTCAACGGCACGGGAGCATACGCGCGTTCAAACAGAACTCCCTTTTCAGCCAACCGATCGAGCACTGGTGTTCGGGCCAGTGAATAGCCGTAACAACCCAGTCGATCTGCACGCGTGGTGTCGAGCGTGATCAGAAGGACGTTCAATGGCCGCGGCGAACGCTGATACCAGAAAACGCCGCCCCCGACTAACCCGAGCAGGACAACCAAACCGATCCGTACCCGAGTGCTTAGCACCATAACTGAACTCGTTGAGCGTGGAACCTTGATGAAGTGCGTGTCCGGCGCCAGTCAAGCTCCCCAGGTCACAACGTCATTCCCATCATGTGTCACCAACGTGACGCCGGTTTAGCGACTAAACCTCATGCAGACGTATGACTTGCAGCGGCACCAATCTGGGGTTGGATTCGTGCGAAGTGCGAACAGGTTCCGGACCTGATAGGGATTCTAGTCACTGCAGAGCTACGGACAAAGCCTCACGCCGACTCCGATGCCGTTAGGGTGTGGTAGAGGAAATCGGTCGGTCCCGCCTGCCGGGCTCATCTTTACCCACATCTTTTCAGGAAACGCCTTGTAGTCTTACAGCCTTCTCTCGTTAATTCCGCCCCTGGATTGCGAGCGGCACCGGGGGGCGACACACGACTCGCGGCCCCAACCCGGCTTTACGCCGGGTGAGCCAGGGTTTGGAAACTACAGAGAAAACCAAACGATGGACTCGGCCCCATCCGGCTTTACGCCGGTGGACCGCTGGTTTGTCAACTCGTCACGGTACGGTGTGAAGTCAGGGAGGGCGCTCGTGGATTGTTTTCGAAGGATTGCCTCAATCGTGGCAGTGTCCAGAATTGTGGGCCAATAGTTGTCAAACCTTGGCTCCATCGGCGTAAAGCCGAAGGGGGCCGGGTTATTGCTGTGAGTTCGATGGTAGTTTCCAAACCTGGGCTCCACCGACGCAGGGTCGAGCGGGGGCCCAATCGCAACTGGTCGCCTCAGAAAAGCTCCTTCACGCAATTATCGACGCGTTGACGCCGAATGCGGAATTCACAATAAAGATGTGGGTGAACGTGAGTCCGGCAGAAAGGACTTACGTTAACCACCATCCGCGGCAAGCCCGTTTCGGTTCCTAAGCAAGCATAATCAGCATGGCTGGTTACTTCGGCAACCTTGCCTGGATCTGAAGTTGCAAAGTCGTGATGCCGGCCGCAGGAACATCAACGGTGCTGCCTGGCGATCTCGGATCCGGACTTTGCAAATGCGCGGGAAGAGTTTCTGTTCGTATCATCCCGGGATTGATCGTCTCACCCTCTTTGGGCACCGGAGGCGCTGATCCATCAGGCATGCGCATTCTCGAGTAAGCAACAGTGTACTTTCCAGCAGCCAGGCCGGGAAGATTCTGAGTCAAGTCGGTGACTGTGAAGCTTCCGTCAGCGCCCGTAGTCCCGGACCCTCCTCGGTTATTCTTGGCGATCTCCGGGATGAAGGTTATTGTCACCCCATCCAGCGGTTTTCCGTTGACATTCAACGTACCTGCAACGGGAACTAATGTCTCCAATGGAGGTGCACCGCCACAACCAACCACAAAACAGATCAAGCCAAATCCGAGGGAAAGTGCCCCAAAACCACGACGCATTCCACTGCTCCAAAGCAAAGGCCAAAGATCAATTCACAAGCTCATTGATTCACGAAAAACATAAGAGACTTCAGAGGTCCTTGTTTCGCCCGTGATACAAAAATAGGCGCGAACCGAAGTCCGCGCCTATGACTTTGATCAATACCGGACGGTTGTGAGTGCGACCTCTTACAACAACCAGATTCTTGATAACTCGGTGTGTCACACGCACGGTATCGGATGCCTAAGGAATCCAACCACCGCCGCTTGAAAGAAGAATCGCGAAGTCGTGACACCACGCAACAGGACTAGAACTCGCCCAGCACTTGTCCGTCGGAAATGTAAGCCACATTGTTCAGCGTCAGTTGATTAGTATTTTCACTAACGAACCGCACTCCGCCGTCCCCAAGCAATATCTGACAGCCACCCACGTGCAGTGAGCTTGCATTGCTGTTGTAATTGTCAACCTGGCCCGGACGACCACGAGGCAGGAACTTGTTGATGCCACCGATCAATCGAGTGCCCGTCCCTGCATGCTGAACGCAGGACCATGGCGAGATTCGTCCACTCACGCACTCGAAGACGTTTTCGATGACCAGAGCAGAGTTGCTGGTTCCATCAGTGAAGTCACGCATCGTCGAGTTGGAGTTTCCGCCAAACGCTGTTCGGAGAGTGACGCCAACCGCAGACCATGAACCATTGTAGTGGGTCGCATTGACGCTGAGACCGTACGAAGATTTAAAGCTAGTACCGGACGTTCCGCAACCATAATAAATACCGTCATCCTGGATGAACGGGATACCATTATCTGATGGGCACATGAAGGCAGCAAGCTTCGTGTTCTTGGCAACTAAGTTACCGGCAATTGGCACATCGCCAGCTGGAGGAGACACGCCGGCTCCGGAGTATTTTCCAAAAGATCTGCTGAAGTCCAGGGTGCTGTAAAGGTTCGCTTGTTCGATGTACGGCAGCAACATGACCAAGCCGTTTTGATTCATCTTTCTGCCTGTGGGTGGGGACTGCCCAATGCCCATCATTTCCCCGTATGGGAACATCTGGAAGGTGTCATGATAGTTGTGCAGAGCCAAGCCCATCTGTTTTAGATTGTTCTTGCACTGAGTTCTACGAGCGGATTCGCGAGCCTGCTGCACTGCTGGCAACAGCAGCGCGATCAGAATGGCGATGATTGCGATCACCACCAACAACTCGATAAGCGTAAATGCACGACGACGAGGTCTCATAACGATTTCCCTAGACAACGAAACTCATACCAGAAAAACGATTGCAGCCGCGTAGACACTAGTGATCGGACAAAATGGTGAACGGATAGTCGCTATACCAGAGTTGGCCGAAAATTGATTGGGCTCATTCTTTAGGCAAACGCTATGCCAATGCCATATTTCTGAAGAAACCAAAGAAAATCTAATTGCAGAAAGTCGATTAGTCGAATTGTGCATTTCTGAAGAGCGTCAGTGCTCTTTTATCTTGCATGCCTAGATACGTTCGCATGTTCACCATGATTCGTCCATCTTTGGGATGGAAGATTCTTCCACATTTCGGGAAACCTGTTGTAGAGTCAGGGAAAAGGCTGTTTTTATGGAGTTTGTTTTTCTCTGACTCCAACTTAACTGTGTGTGTTCTGGAACTGACATATTGTCGTTCTCACTTAAGTGTCAGTTAATTTGCAACAGCGTGCTTCCGATGCAATCGGCGGAAGAGTTCGGCGCAATATCTCACCGGGGCGGGAATGCTGTTGGCAAATCACAGCAGGCGACGGGGACGAATGCCGTATCGCACAACGGATTATTTTTTGTGCGGCTACGGTTAAGCCATAATCTGAATGATAGATCCCGCGAACAACCGACTTCAGGGGTGCAGTCGCGGATGATTATCGATGTAAGTCCTGTCTGCCGGAAATGGCTTTCGCCGCAAGGCGAACCCCGTGTGCAACAGGCGACGTGATATCGGCCTGGTACCTTGGTCGACATGCACACACGTCGCGGCAGGCCGCGAAGTCCTCGTCGGCAAGCTCATCTTTACCCACATCTTTTCAGGAAACGCCTTGTAATCTCAAAGCCTTCTATCGTTAGTTCGGTCCCGGGATTGCGAGCGACACGGGGTGACACGCGAGTCTCGGCCCCAGCCCGGCTTTACGCCGGGTGAGCCTGGGTTTGGAAACTACAGAGCAAACCAAACTATCGACTCGGCCCCACCCGGCTTTACGCCGGTGGACCGCTGGTTTGATCACTCGCCATGGTACCGTATGAAGTGAGGGAGGGCGTTCGCTGGTTGTTTTCGAAGGATTGCCTCAATCATTGTGGCCAGATAGTTGTCAAACCTTGGCACCATCGGCGTAAAGCCGAAGGGGGCCGGGTTATGCTTTTGTTTCGCTGGTAGTTTCCAAACCGGGGCTCCACCGACGCAGGGTCGGGCGGGGGCCCAATCGCAACTGGTCGCCACAGAAATGCTGCATCACGCAATTATCGTCGTTTGTGCCGAATGCAGAATTCACCATAAAGATGTGGGTAAAGATAAGCTCGGCAAGGAGCACCTACCGAAATTCGCGAACAACCGGCCTCAGTTTATGCCGCCTGACAAAGGGCCCGCGGTTTCGGGGCAGTCGAGCATGTCGAAATCATCAGTCCGACGGGTTAGGTCACCACGGTTAATTATGAGCCACTGAACCATTCCTTGTGTGTGGTTGAAGGGCGATTGCAGTCGTGTTCGGATCGAGAACCTACGACGACTTCTCGACAAGGTGACAAGCTTTGTTCACGGAGAACCCAAAGCGGCCCTCAACGCATCAAGGACACCGGAGGCAGCCGCATTACGTGGATTAATGCGCAGCACGTTTTCGTAATGTTGCATCGCGAGCGGGAATTTCTCCTGACGCTGATACACTTCCGCCAGATACAGATGACCGTTTTCGGAATCGGGTTGCAGTTCAATGAGTCGCAGGAAGTTCTTTTCGGCGGGCTCAAGTTCGCGCAGTTTAAGTTGGGAGTATCCCATCATTTCATATCCGCGCGCGGAGTCGGGGTCGATTTCCAAAGCGGCCTTGCACCACAGGATCGCATCGGCATATTTTTTTTGATAGATCCTGCATTGAGCTAGATTGAGGCGTGCGCGATGAAAGTTCGGGACATCACGTGCCAGAGGTTCCAGCAGGATTGCCGCCTCATCAAAGTTCCGGTCATCAATCAAATGCACGGCGCGATTGAATTGATTGAGGTAACCGATCATGTCTTTCGCATCCGGGCGGTCCGATGCATCGCGAGGATCCTCTTTCGCTGACGAGCCGCCGGCGTATCCCAGGCTTTCCAGGACGCGTTGTTCCTGCGTGGATAACTTAACCTGCGTGCCAGTGCGGATTTGAAATTTCTCTTCGTATGCCGTCAATTCCCCGTCGAGTTCACTGACCAGATCCGGTTCCGTGGACGCGAGATTGACCAACTCCTGTGGATCGGCTGTGAGGTCGTATAACTCCGGCTGAGTGGTCCTCACATATCGCCAACGTTCATTCGTCAGGCTTTGCAATGGCGACCAGAATGCCTGCAGGTAAGGCTCTACTGTTTGCGAATAGCAGAATCGCGGTGCGAGTGGATTGCCCTGCAAGGCTGGTTGTAGGCGACGGAGTTTCGAATCGCCGGGCGGTTCAACTCCCCCGATTTCCAGCAGCGTCGGAAACAAATCGATCAACGAAACCGGAGTCGCGACACGGTGGCCCGCCTTTGCCTGAGCGTGATTTGCAATAATCAGAGGTACGCGCAATGTGGATTCATGCAGTAGGTAGCCATGCATGTCTTCTCCATGCTCACCGAGACTCTCGCCATGATCTCCAGCGATCACAATGACGGTATTCTTCAGTTCGCCAAGCTGCTCTAGTTCATCCATGATGCGGCCGATTTGCCGGTCTACATAGGCAAGTTCGGCGTCGTAGGGGCGTTCACGGAACTTCGCGTCGAATTCCTGTGGATGAAAGTTATAAGGATCATGTGGATCGTAAAAATGCAGCCAACAAAAGAACGGCGCATCATCGGCTTGCTGCTGTTCCTTCAGCCACTGAATGGACAAATCTGCGATGTACCGTCCGTCGCGAGAACGCTGCATTCTGTCAGCCCCGGTTTTGGGATCTGACAGGTCATCAAAATACGTCTGGAAACCTCGATTCAGGCCGAACCTGGCGGCCAGCATGGACGCCGCCGGGAATGCCGCCGTGGCATATCCTCGCGCCTGAAGCAGTTCCGCTATCGTCGGAATGCTCGGGTCCAAAACCGTCAGCGCGTTCGTGTTGACGCCATGTTCCGGGGGCCAGAGTCCAGTCATAATCGACGTATGAGAGGGAGACGTCATTGGAGCAGGTGCATACGCACGTTCAAAGAGCACTCCGTTTTTCGCGAGTGCATCAAGCTCCGGCGTTAGCGCCTGCGTGTAGCCATAACATCCCAGTCTGTCGGCTCGCGTAGTGTCCAGCGTGATTAACAACAAATTGACTGGCGGCGGTGAACGAAAATAGACCAGGGTTCCCCCGAGTCCAACTGCGACCAGAACAATAATTAACGGCAGTCGCCATTTAGACTTCATCGCAAACCTCAAATCATTCACCAATGATCGCGGATCAAAATTCGCCCCGACCGATTCCCGTGGACCGTCGCACTCGTTCTTCTACTCGCATTTGTCAAAGTGTCGAGGTGAAGCGATTATTCGCAACTGGTCCCAGCAGATCTTCAGCCATTCTTGCGATTGAGGACAACACAGCGAAACCAACTCACTGCGTCTCAGGCTGGTGAACGCTTTCAAAGTTAAACACTTTGAAAATTGTCCAGAGCGAAATTCCGGGGGTCGGCAGTCCATATCACTGAGATGAATGGTCGAGTCCCCGTTATACAGAGAGCGACTGTCTACTGCGACATTTCCATGCTCGGAGATTAGGATCAATGTTGATTCT
>CANHVD010000104.1 GCA_947463775.1 Planctomycetaceae bacterium
ATGCTGGCACCAGAAGCTCCAGCCCCAGCTCCGCCGGATTCGACCGATGGTACGGGGCCACTCACGGACCCGCCTGAAAATGCACCTGAACCAGCTCCACTTGTGCTCGGGCTGCTGGCACCGCCTGGAGGGGCGACTGGTGCATCAACAGACAGTCGGTAACTACGTGTTGTTCCGTAATTGAACGGCTTACCATTTGCGGTGAAGCCTACGCTCGCGAATTCATCAGACAGAATCTCGATCACATACTCGCGTCCGGCAACAACAGTTGTTGACATTGTGGAACTGCCACCGGGATTCACGGTAACGTAAGCCGGCAACTGGTTCGGAGTCAGAAACTTAGCGATCTCTTCCGTGCGGTTTGTCGAATTCACCTCATAAATCATGTACCGCAGGTTGTCGCCAAGGCCGTCAAGAACAGCAAGATTCACATCGAGAGCCCCCGTCCCGGCCGGAGTGAATCGGAAGTAGTCGCGATCACCCTTCACGTTCAGGTTCAGGTTTCCGTCAACAGTGCGATCGTTAACAACGTTTCCAGCCCCGGCGATTCTTCCTAAGCTAAACGCAGAAACGAAGCCGTTGTTGTCGTCGAGTTCGTCAGCAACGATTGGATTCTCGCCGGCTCGAACGTTAAAGATATCTCCGCGAGACAGCGAGTACGGGGTCTGCCCCGTGAATGATCCGGTGTTAATGCCGGTATCCCATTGGTACGACCATGGGCTATCCGGGAAAAACTGCCCATCCAGGAAATTGACTTCAGTATAGAAGTTACTGTAGCCGTCCGTGGAGCTGGACTGTCCAAAGTTATTAAAGTCGAAGTCCGATTCCACTCGCCATGTTGACGTCCCTGTGCCGTCATAACTCCAGTCGACCGGGACAGACGGGAAATTATGAGACCCAGGAGCATCTCCCATTCTATCGTCAATTCGACCACTTGTTCTCGTCATGTTGCGTTTGCGAGACCACAGATCCGTTGGCTCCTGATCCCAATGGCCCGGATCAATGAGCTGATGGCCATGGTTTGGAGACGAGGAGGCAGGTGGCGCGCCAACTCCGTTTCGAGATTTGAATTCCGATTCCCAGTTGTCCTGGTAGGCAAATCCGTTGACGACATCTAACTGATTTCCCACGTTGTTTCGAAACGAAAGGTCGAAGCGAGACAAAGGATCTCTTACGCCGTCGAAGAAGAAGCCTTCGTTGGGAGGATTAAAGTTCCCAAACGTCTGGCGAGCTAATCCCGAAGTAAAGCTGTCGAAGTAGACGTCGGGGCCAAAGTTACCGTCAAACGAGTTATTCCAGACTTCGGCGTCGATCCCCGACATCCCCAATTCAAACCCCGCATTTGCTGCGGCTAATGATCCGACGGAATCCAGTGATCCGACGCGAACGACAAGACCACCCAATGTTCCGGGGATCAATTCGGTGTTAGGAGCCCAGTCACTCACCAGTTCTCCAAGGGAATTTCTGGTGCCATTATAGGCCTGCCCGGTTTTGTCCCGCCCCGTGCCAAAGAAATCACTAGGGGTGGTTTCAATCTGAACTCGCGAACGATCTGCAGCGTTGCCGTTGGATTCGATCAGATTGTCCTGAACTCGAAGTTCGATCTGTCCGCCGACAGTATCCGTAACTTCAACAGCCAGGACGTCCGCAGACGAATCCTGAAGCTGACTACCGGCTGCGGCATTGATAACATAAATGCCTTCGTCACCATTACTCAAAACATCGTTATTGATGACGTTAATGTAGCTGTTGGAATTCCTGCGGTTCAGGATGTCGATCCCGCGTCCGATGTTTGAAGCTACTCGGCTGTTGCTTACGGTCAGCGACGAACGGGCCAGGAAGCCCACATCCTGTCCTCCACCCGTCACTCGTGGCACTTCCAATTGCGAGTCTGCAAGATACTCGATGCCATCTCCGCTATTGCCGCTGACGATAGCATTGTTGATGACAACGTTAATGTCGGTCGCTACTTCGTCTCCATGCTCGCCATTTCCACGTTCCCGAAGTGCCGGGAATACCGGGTTGCCAGCATCGTGACCAACATCGATCCCGTTGCTTCCGTTGTTCTGGAAGTAATTGCGGTTCGTCTGAATCAGTCGTCGCAAACCCAGTCTGTCTGCATGAGGGCTGTTGTGCTGCGTCAACTTCAGGCCGTCTTCACCGTTGCCACTGAAGTAGTTTGCATTGGCGACGGTTCCGTCACCGAACACCGCGGAAACACCCTGGCCCAATTGGATGCCACTCTGGCCATTTCCCATAAACTGATTGTTCAGGGAGTTGACATCAATATCGCGACCACCAATCCGGCGTTGGTACAAGGTGTCATTCTTGTCCGTGACCGAGACCATGCGAACACCGTCTTCGAGGTTGTCGTTAAACTGACTTCCAGCAACGGTGAAGGATCCAAACGATGTTCCCTGATTGCGAAGACCCGTTAATGTGTTTTCATTAAAGGTTGAATTTGTGGCGTCAAAGTGCGTCGTCAGAACGTCATCATGGTTCAAAGCGTCGATGCTGAAACCATCGCCAATATTCCTGTCGATGCGAGTATCGGCCATCGTCCATCGCAGCCCGATTTCCTCGAATACTTTGATGCCAACGCCGCCCGCCAGACCAGTCGACCCGGCCACTCCGTCGTTCGGGTGGAAGCCAATGGCTGGGTCCGTGGGTGCCAAAACGCTGCCGTTTTCTGTCACCGAGTTGCGGTTGAACTGAACGAAGGCCCGAACGTCGGCCTGAAATTCCATTCGAACGCCGTACTGGAGATTATTATCAATGACGTTTTCATTGATGTAGAAGTCCTGCTCGTCCTTGATCGTGTTCTTGGAGAAGATATCAAAGCCGTCCCCCTTGTTGTTTGTGGATCGGTTCTTTTCGACGACGAGCGAATTCAGGTAAGCATCAGAACTGCGACGGAAATGGAAACCGTCGAGGGCATTGTTGAGGAAAATCGTGTTCGTCAGTTTCAGGTCCTGAATTCTCGTGCGTTCTCCCATCTCAAAACGCACGCCGTGTCCGGCATTTCCACCGTCGTCCACTCCGATCAGGTTACTGTCGATCACCGATTCCGCGAACAAAGCAATCGACTCAACGGTGGATCGATCCTGCTCAAGATTGATAACGATCCCGTCGCCGGAGGTCGACAGGTCTCTGTCATTCGGATCGTTCACACCTTTGGAAATCGTATTTCCAGCGACGTTGAATCCGGCCGTGCCGTAATCCAGGGCTTCCAGCAGAATCCCGGCCCGACTATTCTGCTCGAGTATGTTGCCATCACCTGGAGCGTTGGTACCAATGTTGACGCTGTAGCCGATGTCCTGAAGTGCAGGCAGAGCCGACTTGTTTGTTGCAGCAAACGGCAGAGCAGTGCCTTGCCCAAAGCTATGGGATTTGACGTTGATGCCGGTTTGTGAATTGCCTTTCAGCGTATTCGCAACCATATCACCGTTGAACATCGTGCCAACTGCAACATCGACAAAGATTCCGGCGCCAGCATTTGCATTGATAATGTTCTTGCCAATTCGCTGCGGCAGCACGTCGCCAGTCGAAGTCAGTTCATTCAGCCGAACCCACGTTCCGCCTCCGCCATATGTACCGTTGCCGACCGCACCAATCAGGCTGAACGTATCAGCCGTCAGTACTGACACTTTGAAAACACCGTTCGCAGCAGAGTTCCCCAGTACTCCGGAGATTCGAACTTCTTCCCCGGTCTTCAATCCATGACCTGCCGAAGTGATCACAAGGCTGGATGAATTTGCCGCAGCCGTGATGACGTTGGCTTTCCATGTGCCAAATCCGTTACCAGGAACATAGACGCCGTTGCCTGTCGAACCGTCAAGCCGGAATGTGTTGGCGTCGACGACGGTAATCTTGAAGACTCCGTTTGCAGCCGTATTTCCATTCACATTGCTGATTCGGACTCGCTGGCCGGACTTCAGTCCGTGGTTTGGCGACGTAATCGCAATCGGCCCTGCGTTTGTCGCTGCTCGAATCGTTCCCTGAGGCACCGTGTTCTGCATATCGACTGTGACAAATCCACGTGGCACGCCGCTCGGCTGCACCAAAGGAACATACCAGGCACCGCCGCCAGCATAGCTGACACCCGGCAGGGTTCCGTTAACCCCGTTGAGCCGGAAACGATTATTGTCGATGCGTGTGATTGTCTGTGTGCCATTTCCCGGGTGATTAACTGTGGGATCGTCGTTAACCAATCCCTGCAGAATAATCTGATCTCCGGTGACCAGACCATGATTCGTGGTCGTGACCACGACAGAATTCAGATCCTGCAATCGCTCCACAACACCAGATCGCGAAGTCGTTGGCAGGACCCCGATCCCATTCCCACCGTTGTTCTGAATAACGTTCTCAAGAACAGCACCGGTGAAGTTGCTGTCGATCATGTTGAACCGGATACCGTCTCGACCAGCTCCACTGAAATCATTGCCTTTGATGACCCCGGTCATGTCGCTGAATGCGTCGGCGTCCAGCAGTAACGCGTGGCCCGGTGATCCGAGGACAGTATTTCCCTGAATCAACATGTTCGTCGTCGGGGAGTTTGTGACATCAATGACGATGCCTTGCGTCGTTCCGGCAGTCCGCGGACCGATTGCAAACTCCGAGGCTGTGATCTTCTTAGGATCGCCAACCATTTGGCCGGTGATCAAACGCGTGGCCGTTTTGGCCTGATTCTGCATCGTGGTGGTGATGTCTGCACCAATCAGGTCGTCGCCGAAAATGGCCGCAGCCTGACCGCCTGCACGGTCAATATCGATCACAAATGGGATCGACTCGCCGGGAGCAAAATCAGTAAAGGTCAGGGTCAGCTTCTTCTTGTCTGCACTGACGACTGAACTTGAACTAACCAGCCCCGTCAATGTCTGAGACGCCGCCGATGCCGTAAATGGTTTTCCTGTTGGAAGGGTCGCATCGAACTCCAGACCCAATGCCGTCAGGTCGAGCACAAACGTTTGCAGCCATTCCCCCTGCGTGGAGTTGTTCGTCAGCACCATTGATTGCTCGAACGTGTCACCTTCAGCCCGGAAGATCAGCCCGGCACCTTGTGTCACCGTGCCAATGCTGTTATCCAGAATCTGCAGTCCGTCCACAGGAGCATTCGTGGAATTCACGCGGAGGAAGTCACGATTCACCGAGGAGATTTGTACATTGTCAATGATATGGAAGTTGTCCGCGGTACCGGCATTCACGTCCAGCAAAATGCCCTCAACGCCTGACCCGGCGGCAATTGTGTTTTCAGTGACAACGCTCTGGCCGATATCAGAGCCGGCAAGCGCACTGACTTTCAGGCCGGGAATCCGGGAGTCGTCAATGGTCAGAGCATCAACGTCTGTGTTCGTTAATGTCAGATCAATCCCCCGCGCTGTGCCTCGGATGTCAACATCTTCAATCGAAATGGTATGCAGACCGGTGACGTTGGTCAGATCAATGTCAAAACCCAGTGTCGAATACTGAGTCACCAGGATGGACTCGATTGTGAGATTCTTCAAGGTCCTGCCGGACAGGTTGATCGAAATCGCATCGCCGGATGTTGGCGATATCGTGAATCCTTCGATCACAAGGCCGTCCCTGCCAGCCATGTCAAGATCGTCCACCTCGATACCGCCAGCGGCGTTCAGATAACCGGCTCTCGTGTCCGGATTGATGACCAAAGCTGTCAGCAGCGATCTGGCTTCCAATGACTCCGTTCTGACGGAATTTCGCGAAGCTGACCGAGCAGTTCGGCGAGCACCGGATTTCTGAGTGAAATGAAGTCGGGCGGCTGAAAGCCATGTGTTCAATAGCATGGTGCTGTTACCTAAATGCAGACAGACCTGAGAAACTCATTCGAACGACGTTAACTTGATCCAAACTAACTTGATCAACACACAGTCCGGAGCGCAGGAAGCCCCCTGATGAACAGAAGTCATCGCTTCCTAGACTCGGAACAACGTTTCCAGTGGGTTGAGAGAAACCCGCAATCCCATTTTGTTTAGACAGGATTCCGTAGATCAGACGTGGAAAGGTTCGCTACCCAACACAGTCCATCAAAACCCCCGTGAACCCCGGCAAATTCTGCCGCAACTGTTGGTCGTGTCGAGCAGGGAAGATGGTCAAAATACGCTTCCACAGCCAGCACTATTGTGCCAATAAGGTCACTGGCGAAACGACCAGATTTCTTGGAGAATCTCCTGCGGCGACGCTGAATTCTGTTTTTTTGACCGAATACCGAGAATCTCAACATGCGGATCATTTCAATTTTGACGATTCTGATGTGCCTCTCCCCGGGTATTTCCTCCGGTCAGGAAAAGAAAACTCGAGACCAAAAGGTGCGTGAAGATCAGCAGCGGGTCACTCAGGAGGGCTTCTGGATCTACAACGACCTCCCGAAGGCTTTCCAGAAGGCGAAGGAAACGGGCAAGCCCATCGTTGTGGTGCTCCGCTGCATTCCCTGCGAAGAATGTGTCAAACTTGATGACGATCTCGTTGATACAGATCCCGTTCTGAAACCGCTGTTGGAGAAGTTCGTGTGCGTCCGGGTGGTCTCGACCAACGGGCTCGACCTGTCTCTGTTTCAGTACGATACCGACCAGTCCTTTGCCGTCTTCATGCTGAATGCGGACAAAACTATCTATGGTCGATTTGGGACCAGATCCCATCGTACTGAATGGGTCGGCGATGTTTCCTTGAAGGGGCTCGCCGACGCTTTGCAGGGTGCCCTCGATCTGCATGCCGACTATCCCGCTAACAAGGATTCTTTGGCGGCAAAGACTGGTCCCAAACCTCTGTTTGAACGACCGGAATTGTTTCCTTCGCTGAAGGATAAGTACACAAGTTCGCTCAATTACTCCGGTGATGTGGTGAAAAGCTGCATTCATTGTCATCAGATTGGTGACGCAGTTCGAGAACACTATCGATCACAAGATAAACCAATCCCGGATGAGATTCTCAACCCGTATCCACACCCCAAAGCTCTGGGCCTGATTCTTGACCCCACTCGCCGTGCGACGGTCAAGGACGTTGTGCCCGGTTCATTGACTTCTGAAGCCGGGTTCCAGCCAGCGGATACGATCATCAAAATCAATGGGCAGCCCATACTTTCCGTTGCCGATGTCCAATGGGTGTTGAATGGGATTCCCAGTGCCGGCGGTAAGCTAAAGGCTGAAATTGATCGCGACGGAAAATCGCAGACTCTGACCGTTCCACTTGCCTCTGGCTGGAGAAACCTCGACGACATCTCCTGGCGAGTCAGTGCGTGGGGCTTGCGGAGAATGGTCACGGGGGGCCTGGTTTTCGAAACGGCTTCCTCCGAGGAGCGAACTGAGGCCGGAATTGCCGCAGAACGAATGCTGCTGAAAGTTAAGCATGTGGGCATGTACGGTGCGCATGCAGCCGGGAAAAATGCAGGATTTCAGAAAGATGATCTGATTGTATCTTACGACGGACGGTCTGACTTGATGACTGATTCGGATGTGCTGCGATATGGTGCGACACAGAAGAAGTTGGGACAGACGGTGGTGATAGGTGTTCTCCGAAAAGGAGAATCTCACAGCTTGAAAATTCCCATGCAGCCATAATGGAACGTCGACCGCTGCTGTAGAATGCTGATAGCACAGGCATGGTGGCTGTTGAGTTTTGCGGTTGGCGGGATGGTGCGATCTCGAATCGTTGTGTCGCTGCAGAGTTTGTAGATTCTGTTTTCAAACCTTTGTTCAAAGATCTCAGGGTTTTCACATGGTCTCACATTGTTTCAATTTCGCGTTTCGCAGCCTTCTGAATTGTTTGTTGCTTGCCTCAATCTGCGTCGTTGCCGGCTGTTCGGATCAGAACGACGGCGAGCCCAAATCGATGGTTGATTCTTTGGCAGAGATGGAGCAGGCAAAGAAGGATCTGGAGGCGCCTCCTGTTGCCCCGGAACCTGTCATCCCTGCCGATAACCCAGAAATGGCGTCGGACGAAAGTGCCTCGATGGCCAATGGAAGTTATACGGTCAAATTTGAAACGACCGCCGGGGATTTTGTTGTTCTGGTTCATCGCGATTGGGCTCCGCGCGGAGCAGGGAGATTTTATGAACTGGTCAAGTCCGGGTTCTATGATGACTGCCGATTTTTCCGTGTCGTGAGTGGCTTCATGGTTCAGTTCGGGATTAACGGGAGCCCCTCAACTCAACAGGGCTGGGAACGATCTTTGAAGGATGATCCTGCTAAGGAAAGCAATCGCCGCGGTTACATGACATTTGCAACGTCCGGACGTGATTCACGAACGACCCAGGTGTTCATCAATTTCGTCGATAATAGCTTTCTTGATAGCCAGGGGTTCTCTCCGTTTGGTGAAGTGATCGAAGGAATGGACAACGTAGATAAGATTAATGCTGAGTACGGAGAAGGCCCCGATCAGGGGCAAATCAACAGCAGCGGAAACACTTACCTGAACGCCCAGTTCCCCAAGCTTGATTACATCAAAAAGGCGACGATCATTAAAGAGTGAACTGCGAGTGTGCACATAGCAAATTCCTTCACAACCCGAAGCGTCTGTTTTGAAGCTGCGCCTTTCAGGCCCGGAGGGCCGACACATCCGATACCGGTGGCGTGAGCCACCGGTATTCGAACACACAGAATCCAAGGCCCGGAGGGCCGGCACAATTGCCAAGGTGTCGGCCCTCTCGGCCTGAAACGCCGTGTTTTCCGCAGTCCGGTGGCTCACGCCACCGGCAGAGGATGTGCCGGGCTTTCAGCCCTGACGAAATGTGCAACTTCAAAAAGCGCCAGCGAGGGATTGGTGTTGACTATAGAAAGCTAAAGCTTATGTTGATCGCTCTGGGCGACCATCAGCCCGTACTTCAATCGGCTGATGTCTGGATCGCAGCCAATGCCACGTTGATTGGCCAAGTGACATTGTCGGAAGCCTCCAGCGTCTGGTTCGGCGCGGTGTTGCGAGCGGACAATGAGCCCATCACGATTGGTGCTCGGACAAACATTCAGGACCTGGCTGTGCTGCATACGGATCCAGGCTGTCCGTTGACGATTGGCCCGGACTGCACGATTGGGCATCAGGCGATGCTCCATGGGTGCACTGTGGGCGAAGGCAGCATGATTGGCATCGGAGCGATCGTGCTCAATGGTGCCAGGATCGGTCGCCATTGCCTGATCGGTGCAGGAGCCCTGGTGCCGGAAGGAGTGGAAATCCCGGATCGCTCGCTGGTGGTTGGATTGCCAGGGAAGGTCAAGCGCGAGCTGGCCGAGGAGGAGATTTCTCGGTTGCTGGAGAATGCAACCCAGTATGCTCGACGTGCTCAGGAGTATCGCCTGAACGCAAAAGTGATTCCCGGTTAGAACTTGCCGACTCCGTTTTAAAGCCGCGGGAAACCGCAGTGAGAGAGAATTTCATGTCTCATCGTTCGTCGGTTACTACCGATGGCCCGGTTTTTGTTGGCACTGATGCCTTTCGGTTTGAAGCCGTGGCTGACTGGGCTCAGCGTCCCGCAGACTATCAGTGGCAGGAAGTTTCTGCTGTGGCCGTCGATTCTCACGACAACGTCTTTGCGTTCAATCGTGGCGAGCATCCTGTGATGGTGTTCGATCGAGCCGGAAAGTTTCTGCGTTCGTGGGGCGAAGGTGTCTTCGCAAGAGCGCATGGGATCACGATTGGTCCGGATGACTGTGTTTACTGCACCGATGACCTGGATCATACCGTCCGCAAATTTTCGCCGGATGGAACACTGCTGTGGAAACTGGGAACCAGTGGGCAGCCGTCGGATACCGGAGCGACCAGCATCGATTTTCGGACAGTGCGTTATTCCGGTCTTCCCTTTTATTTCCCCACGAACATCGCGCTGTCGCCAGACGGAGAAATCTACGCAGCTGACGGTTACGGCAACGCGCGGATCCATAAGTTTACGGCTGATGGCCAGTTACTCTTTTCCTGGGGCGAACCCGGAACAGGGCCGGGGCAATTTCAGGTCCCACATGGAATCGCGGTCGACCAGAACGGAATTGTGCATGTTGCTGATCGTGAGAACAGCCGCCTGCAGAGTTTCACGCCGGACGGGAAATTCCTGAGCCAGCACACGGATGTCGCTCGACCTTGTCAGTTGACGTTCGATAAATCCGGAAACATGTATGTGGCGGAGTTGGGTTTTCGATCAGGGATGTGGCCCGGAATTTCTCCACCGTCACAGAATGCGACCGGTGGTCGAGTCAGTATTTATTCGCCGACCGGTGAACTACTGTGTCGCTGGGGCGGCGGATTGAACCCGACAGCAACCGGAGATTTCTTTGCGCCGCACGATATTCGCCTGGACTCCCGTGGAGATGTCTACGTCTCCGAAGTTGTCTGGTCAGCCGGCGCAAATCGCGGGCATGTGGACGCATCCTGCCACACGCTCCAGAAGTTTATTCGTCAGCCGCTTTCTGCAGGTCTTTGAGGCTGAATCCCATTTGTTGCAGGTAATACAGTCCCAACAGTGTGACTGGTATCCACATGCTCATGTGATAATAAAGAGATGAACCAAGCACGGTGGAGGCTGCGACCGGGACCTGAAGAGCCTCCATGCTGACCTTAAAACAAACCTGAATGACGCCAAAGTAACCCGGAGTTGAAGGAATCATGACTCCGATGGCGGTCACTCCTGTCACGATCAGACCTTCCACCGGTGAAACATCAATGTGGAAGGCTTTCAAGGCAACGTAGGCGATCAGGCCGTTAATAAACCATTGCGCCAGGCTGCTGATCGCAATCAGAAAAACGGCCTTTCCGCTTCGCAATGAGGCCAGTCCGTGAGCCCCGTTGCGCAACATCTCGATGACGCCCGTGGTCAGCTTTTCTGGCAAAAACGGAAACCAGCTCATGCTCCATGTCATGAACCTCAGAAAGACCTCGGTCCAGATCAAATAAACGATGACAGCAATGACGCCGACAATGGCTCCGGCCCCCAGAAGTAAAGCTGCGTTCCGATACTTGTCGGGAAGATCGTTGGTAAAGAACAAACCGACCCCAAACAGCGCGAGGATGGCAAGGACGTCGAAGATTCGTTCGAGCACTACCGTGGACAGCACCGTCGTGGCGGGAACGCCGTATTTTTTTCGAACGACAAAGACGCGAACAAACTCACCCAGATGAGCAGGCAATATATTGTTGGCAGCAAAACCAATCAGCATGGGGGGAAACAACTGACCGAACGTCAATTTTGCGACAGGGGCCAGAAGCCATTGCCAACGCAAAGTTTTGAGCCAGTAAAACAGGAACAGCAGGCCCAGCATGACGGGCAGGGACCAGTAATTCGCCCCCGCAAAGGCCGCCGTCAGTTGTTTCTGGTTCGTACCCTGCAACGACAACGCAAAGCAGGCGACGGAAACGACAATTCCCAGCGTTACAAAGAATGCTCGCTTCATGTTCCTGTCTGTTCTTCCGGATGCTCTTCAAATCGTGATCGATACTCGTCCGGAATCTCCAGCGATTCCAGCCCGTGTCCCGGGCGAACGACGCAGCAGACTGTTTTCATGGAGCCGCGAGCGATATTGCGATCACCGTTGCGAAAGACGACATCAAAAGTCAGTGACTTCATGCCAATACGCTGCACGGTTAACACGACTGTCAGTATATCTTCGTAACGGGCAGGGGATTCGAAGCGACACTGGGCCGATACGCGAGGCCAGCCAATTGTGCTGCCATCTGGCAAATGCCGCACGATGGAAAGTCCCTGAGTTCTGAAGAACTCATGCTCCGCCTGTTCCATCCATTTGTAGAAGTTCGAAAAGTGCACGATGCCGGCCATGTCGGTTTCGCAAAACTCAACACGCCGCGTCATCTCGAATGACGAAGCCATATCTATTCTCCGCGTGGTGTGAATTGAGCCCGGGTGTTCGCGGGAGAACTTTGGATGTCAGCCTCAATCGTGGCCGCGCACAGAACAATCCTGTTCCCACGTTAACCTGCTCACCCAGTTCCTCAAACCAGGGGGCCGGTCCAGAAACAAGAAGTCGGGTACGGTAGGCTGTCCGGCAATTCAACGCAACGTGATCCATTGAAGAATACCGCTAGACGTTTTCGAGCTCCGGCGTGACTTCCTCGACCTTGTTCTCCGTGAAATTGGCTCGCGAAACGTTCACGATCTTAACAATTCAGGCGCCGCAAATGCCTTAATTGTGGCAAACAGCCCGGATTGTTAATAATGCGCAAAATCCCAGACAGCCTGCAGTCCTGTTTGAATTCTCCCCACTCTGTGGGCACCCTGCTCGTTTGTCCAAAGGCGGATGTTCCCGCTGCTGGTTCTCAATGGTCCTGAATCGTGCCTGGTATCGTGCATGCCCCGCAAATCAAAACACAGTGTGACTGTGGAACAGATG
>CANHVD010000105.1 GCA_947463775.1 Planctomycetaceae bacterium
CGGGATTCACTGTTGCCAACACGTCGATCGTAACAGTGACTGAATTGCTGAATGCAACTCCATCCGTGATCCGATAGGTGAAGGTCACAGTGCCGGTGAAGACATCGACGGGATCGTACAGAAGCGAACCATCAGCTCGCAGCAATACTGTGCCGTGCCCAACGCTGGAGAGCAACTGAGCTGTCAGCGTGTCGCCATCATCGTCGTAGTCATTCCAGAGAACGCCGGTGAGTGAAGTCAGGTCGAGCTTTGTGAGCTGGAATGTGTAATAAACATCTGCAAAGGCAATCGGAGCTTCGTTGATATCTCGCACATTGATCGTAAACGATTGATCAAAGAACAGTCCGTTCCTGTCCATCGTGCGAACAGCAATTGTGTGCGATGTGGCTGCTTCGTAGTTCAGGCTGGCACCAGGTGCTACTGTAATCGCCCCGGTGCGTGAGTCGACAGCAAATCGCCCCAATGCACTGTCGGTAAGTGTGTAGCTAAGCTGGTCGCCGGCATCCGGATCGGTTCCTGATACCGTCCCGACGAGAACTCCTGCAACGCTGTTTTCTGTGACGAGTCCGCCGGTCAGACTGATGGCTGTGGGAACTTCATTGATATCGCGGAGAGTGACCACAGTCGTCAGTGAATCCGACAAGCCGGCTCGATCTGTGACCTGAACCGTCAGCGTAATTGTTCTGAGAGCTTCAAAATTGAGCAGCGATGAGTCGCGAACAAAGATTTCCCCTGTGACGGCATCAATCGAGAATGCTGAGACGGGAACGCTGCTGCTCAGTGAATAGGTGAGTTGATCTGCGGCGTCGACGTCGGTAGCCGTGACTTGTCCAATCACTGTATTGTTGGAGAGGTTTTCATCGATCGCGAATCCGGACGATATCCCGAAGACCGGCGCTTCGTTTTCGTCGACCACTGAAATTACAACCGTTTCCGTCAGTGATGTGTTGACTCCGTCCGTCGTAGCCACAAGCAACGTGTAGGTTGAGGTCCGCTCGAAATTCAGATTGGTAACATTGCTGACGGATAAACGTCCGGTCGCTGCGTTGATACTAAAGATGCCGTCGCTGTTGCCTCCGACGATAGACCAGTTCTGGGTTGCTCCGACGCTGTCGGCGTCCGTCGCAACGACATTGCCGACGATGGTCCCGACACCGGCCAGTTCAGAAACTGAGAACTGTTGCGCCGGTGTAATGATCGGGGCAGTGTCATTCAGGTCATTGACCGTGATCGCAAAGGATCGAGTTGTGAAGGACGAATCACTGCTGGTGGCTCGAGCGATAATCGTGTGTGATCCACTGGTTTCGCGGTCGAGCAGACTTCCATCCGCGACGGTCACGATTCCGGTTGCTGAATCAATCGCAAATCGGCCACCGGAATTGTCGTCCAGTGTCCATGTGATGGTATTGTTTGTGCCGTCAGCGTCGAAGGCTGTTGCAGTGATTCCGACCAAGGTGCCCACAGCAGCGTTCTCGTTCACTGCGTCCGCTGCCAGATTCGAATCTGTGATGGCAGCCACATCGAATTCATCAACGTCGTTCAGCTGAATCGTGGACGTTCGAACTGAGAATGAGCCGTCAGCTGAGGTCGCTCGCACGGTCACGGTGTGACTGATTTGAGCCTCATAGTTCAGCAATGTCCCATTTGCCACAGTCAGAACGCCCGTGCTCGCGTCGACAGCAAATCTGCCACCGGCGTTGGAGTCGAGAGAGTAAACAATCGTGTTGTTTGTGCTGTCCGCATCGAATGCAAAGGCCGTCAGCCCGACCACAGTTCCGTTGGCTGCATTCTCAGATACAACGTCGATGTTTGTGTCGGTGTCACTCACCGCTGAGACCGCAAACTCGTTGATGTCATTGATGGAAATCGAAACCGTCTGAGTCACAAACGAAAGATCAGCCGACGTGGCTCGAACGATGATGTTGTGGCTCGCCGCCGTTTCCCGATCCAGCAAACTTCCATTGGCAACGCTCACTGCGCCCGTCGCTGCGTTGATTGAGAATCGCCCGCCTGCGTTGTTGTCCAGTGTGTAGGTGATGACATTGTTCGTGCCGTCCGCATCCATGGCAGTGGCAGTGAAACCAACCAGAGCGCCGTTTGTGGCGTTCTCGTTCACTGCATTCGTGGCTGGGTTGCTGTCAGCAATTGGCGTGATGGAGAATTCATTGACGTCGATCAGATTGATCGTCAACACATGAGTTGTGCTGGAGCCATCGGTCGACCTGGCTCGAACTGTGACACTGTGGCTGGTTGCCGCTTCGTAGTTCAGCAGCGTGCCATCAGCAACCGTGATGATTCCCGTATTGGTGTCGATCGCGAATCGTCCACTGGCCGAATTGTCCAGGCTATAGGTGACGATGTCAGTTCCGTCAGCATCCGAAGCGAACGCTGTGATTCCGACGACAGAACCGTTGGCAGTATTCTCCGAGACCGCGTTCGTGGAGCTGTTTGTGTCGGTGATGGTCGAGATTGGAAACTCATTAACATCCGCAAGGCCGATGGTCAGAGTAATCGTCGCCGCAGAACCATCCGCACTGGTGGCTCGAGCCGTGATGGAATAGGTTGACGCGAATTCATAGTTAAGCGGCGTGAGCCCGACCGTGACTACGCCGGTCGCAGCATTGATCTGGAATCGTCCGCCGGCATTGTCATCCAGCGAATAGCTAATCGCATTTGTGGTTGCGTCAGCATCACTCGCGGAGATTGTAATTCCAGTGATTGTGCCCTGCAGAGCCAGTTCAGCCACCAGATTCGCGGTCGCGTTCACATCGACAGCCGGCGTGATATCGAACTCATCCACATCGATCAGAGCAATGTTCACAGACAGCGTGGAGAACGATCCGTCATCGCTGGCCGCCTGGACGATAATCGTGTGGGAACTCGCCAATTCTCGATCCAGCAGACTGCTATTGGCGACGGTTACAATGCCCGTGCTAGCATCGATGGTAAATCGTCCGCCAGCGTCGTTGAGCAGGCTAAACGTGATTCCGTTGAGCGTAGCATCGCCGTCGAAGGCCGACATTGTGACGCCAACTACAGTGCCGTTTGCTGCGTTTTCATTGACGGCATTGGTCACAGCATTCGTATCCACCGGCGCGGAGACGTTGAATTCGTCCGCATCAAGGATCGCGATTGCAAATGTCTGCTCAGTAAACGAAGCATCAGCACTGGTCGCGCGGATCGTGATGGATCGAACTGGTCCGTCGGTCTCGCGATTGATTGCACCGGCAACGGTCACAACTCCCGTCACGGAATTGATTGCGAACCGTCCTCCGTCGTTATTCGTCAGGCTGTAGGTGATGGCGTTCGTTGTAGCGTCAAGGTCTTCGGCAAACGCCGTCAGATTGACGGTCGCACCAACCGCCGCATTCTCATAAATCTCATTACTCCCATTATTCGCATCCGAAACCGCCGTGACATCAAATTCATCGACATCATTGATCGCAATCGTAAACGTCGTGTCGGCGGTTGAACCATCGACGCTGGTCGCACGCACAGTGATTGATCGAGACGCTCCATCGGCCTCGCGATCGATGGCCCCTGCGACAGTGACAACGCCGGTATTCGCGTCGATCGCAAATCGTCCGCCGTCGTTGTCGGTCAGGCTGTAGGTGATGCCATTGGTTGTCGCGTCAAGGTCTTGCGCAAAAGCCGTCAGATTGACCGTCGCACCAACCGCCGAATTCTCATCAATCGCATTACTCCCATTATTCCCATCTGCAGGAGCTGTCACGCTGAACTCATTCACGTCAGCAATGGCGATCACAATCGTCTGTTCGGTGAACGACGCATCCGCGCTGGTGGCTCGGACAATGATGGATCGCGTGGCCCCGTCGGTCTCTCGGTTAATTGCACCAGCGACAGTCACTACGCCCGATACGGCGTCAATCGCAAAGCGTCCGCCATCGTTGTTTGTCAGACTGTAGGTAATGGAATTCGTCGTCGCATCATCATCCTGCGCGAATCCTGTGATCCCGACAACGGTGCCAATCGCAGCGTTCTCGGCAACCAGATCGGTTCCGGCGTCGGAATCAACGACGGCTGTCGTGTCGAATTCATCGGCGTCGAGAATGTTGATCGCAAAGGTCATCTCGCTGAATGAACTATCAGCACTGGTGGCTCGCACGGTGATGTTGCGAACCGGCCCGTCGGCTTCTCGATCAATTGCACCGGCCACTGTGACAAGACCTGTGACTGCATCGATGGTGAATCGTCCGCCGTCATTGTCGGTCAGGCTGTAGGTGATCGCATTGGTCGTCGCGTCAAAATCTTCGGCAAAAGCCGTCAGATTGACCGTTGCCCCAACCGCCGCATTCTCATAAATCTCATTACTCCCATTGTTCGCATCCGTGATGGCTGTAACATCAAATTCATCAAGATCATTGATCGCAATCGTGAATGTTGTGTCGGCCGTCGATCCATCAACGCTCGTGGCACGCACGGTGATCGAGCGCACTGGGCCGTCGGATTCCCGATTGATGGCACCAGCCACTGTGACGATCCCGGTCACGCTGTCGATGGCAAATCGACCCCCGTCATTGTTGGACAGGCTGTAGGTGATCGTATTGGTCGTCGCGTCAACGTCTTCTGCGAACGCCGTTAGACTGACGATCGCGCCCACCGCCGCATTCTCATCAATCTCATTACTCCCATTATTCGTATCAACGGCAGTTGTGACGTCAAATTCATCAACATCATTGATCGCAATCACAAAGCTCTGATCCGCTGTTGAACCATCAACGCTGGTCGCTCGAATAGTGATCGTACGAGTCGCCCCGTCGGCTTCGCGATCAATCCCGCCAGCGACGGTGACAATTCCCGTGACACCATCGATGGCAAAACGTCCGCCGTCGTCATCTGTCAGGCTGTAGGTTACGGAATTCGTCGTCGCATCATCATCAGTCGAGAACGCGGTCAGGTTAACGATGGTTCCAATGGCCGCGTTCTCATCAATCTCATTACTCACATTATTCGCATCAACGGCCGCTGTCACATCGAACTCGTCCAGATCATTAATCGCGATCGTGAATGTCGTCTCAGCCGTCGATCCATCCACGCTCGTCGCGCGAACGGTGATCGTGCGAGTTGCCCCGTCGGCTTCGCGGTCAATCGCGCCGACAACGGTGACGGTGCCCTTGACACTGTCGATCGCGAACCGTCCGCCGTCGTCGTTTGACAGGCTATAGCTGACTGAGTTCGTTGTAGCGTCATCGTCTGTGCTGAAGGTCGTCAGGTTAACGATGGTTCCAACGGCCGCGTTCTCATAAATCTCATTACTCACATTATTCGTATCAACGGCCGGTGTAACGTCAAACTCATCCAGATCGTTGATCGCGATCGTGAATGTCTGATCGGCCGTTGAACCATCAACGCTGGCAGCTCGGACAGTAATCGTGCGAGTCGCCCCGTCGGCCTCGCGGTCGATGCCGCCAGCGACAGTCACTATGCCAGTGACGCTGTCGATGGCAAACCGACCACCGTCGTTGTTGGTCAGGCTGTAGGTTACGAGATTCGTCGTCGCGTCGCCGTCTGTACTAAAGCCGGTCAGATTAACGACCGTCCCCACCGCAGCGTTTTCATCGACATCATTTGCCGCCGCGTCTGTATCGACAGGAGTAGTCACATCAAACTCATCCTGATCGATGATGTTGATCGTAAAGTTTGAATCTGCCGTTGAACCATCATCGCTGGTGGCTCGCACTGTCACGGTGAGCGTTGCTCCGTCCGTCTCGCGATCAATCGCTCCGGCGACGCTGACAATCCCAGTGTTTGTGTCGATCGCAAATCGTCCGCCAGCATCGTCGATCAGGCTATACTGCACGCCATTCGTTGTGGCATCGCTGTCGAATGCACTTGCAGTCAGCCCCACGACAGTACCAATCGCGGAATTCTCATTTACCTGATTCGCGGCTGCGTCAATGTCTGTTGGTGGCGACACGTTGAACTCATCAAGATCATTGATGGCGATCGAGAATGTTGTGTCGGCCGTTGAGCCATCAGCGCTGGTCGCTCGGACGATGACGCTGCGAGTTGGTCCGTCATTCTCCCGGTCGATGCTTCCGGCGACAGTGACAACTCCCGTGTTTGCGTCAATCGCAAATCGTCCGCCGTCGTTATCAAACAGGCTGTAAGTGACCGTGTTGGTCGTAATGTCCGCATCCTGGGCCTGAGCTGTGATATTGACAACCGTGCCAATCGCTGCGTTTTCGTCAACGTTGTTGGTCACTCCATCAATGTCGACTGGATTCGTGACGGTATACTCACTCACATCCAACACATTGATCGTGAATGTACTGTCGGCCGTCGAACCGTCAATGCTGGTTGCACGCACGGAGATACTCAAACTGGCTCCATCGATTTCACGGTCGATTGCCCCAGCAACTGTGATAATGCCCGTGTTTGAGTCGATGACAAATCGACCATCCGCGTCGTCTGTCAGGCTGTAAGTGATGCCGTTGGTCGTCGCGTCAGGGTCTTCACTAAAGGCAACGATTCCGGTCAGAGTGCCAGTCGCTGCATTCTCATAAATCTCATTACTCCCATTATTCGCATCAACGATCGCCGTGACGTCAAATTCGTCGAGGTCATTGATCGCAATCGTAAAGACCTGGTCGGCATGAGAACCGTCAGCAGAGGTCGCTCGAATGGTGATACTGCGAGTTGCTCCCAGAGTTTCACGATTCAACAGAGCCGCCGTCGTCACGATGCCGGTGTTCGCGTCGATCGCGAAGTTTCCGCCATCGCTGTTGAACAGGCTGTAGGTCACTGTGTTTGTCGTGGAATCGGCATCGCTGGAGGAAGCTGTAATTCCGACTGCAGTCCCGATTGCTACATTCTCGTCGACCGCATCGCTGGTACCATCGGTGTCAACAGGCACCGTCACAGCAAACTCATTCGCATCCACAATTGCTATTGAAAAGACCTGATCAGTGAAGGAACCATCCGCCGAGGTCGCTCGCACCGTAATGCTGCGTGACGCTCCGTCCAATTCGTAGTCGATGGCGCCCGCGACCGTGATGACACCGGTGCCAGAATTGATCGCGAATCGACCGCCGTCGTCATCCTGAAGCGTGTAAGTGATGGCGCTGGTCGTTGCGTCGGCGTCGGTAGCGAGAGCGGTAATTCCGACGGTCGTACCCACTGAGGCGTTTTCAGTGACGGAGTCCGTTGCTGCGTTGGTGTCAGTTACCGCGCCCGTCGAGAACTCATTCACATCGCCCACGCTGATTGTGAGTGTCTGAGTTGTACTGGACGTGTCGCTGCTGGTGGCTCTGATTGTAATATTGTAGGACGCGCCGGCTTCTCGATCGATTGCTCCGGCGACGGTCACGACGCCAGTGTTCGCATCAATCGCAAATCGTCCGCCCGCATCGTTGGTCAGCGAGTACGTAACAACATCCGTGCCGTCTGGATCGGTGGCCAGGGCCGTGATGCCGACCGTCGAGCCGATCGATGAGTTTTCCACCACGAAGTTCGTCGCCGCATCGCTGTCGACAACAGGACTCACGGCCCCTTCGTTGACGTCGGTGATATTGATCGTGAAAGACTGATCGGCCGTCGACAGATCCGCACTGGTGGCACGGACTGTGATCGTGTGAGATGTTGCCGCTTCGTAGTTGAGCAGCAGACCATTCGCGACCGTGACAACCCCCGTTGCGCTGTTGATCGCGAACCGTCCGCCTGCATTGTCGGTCAGACTGTAAGTCACGGCGTTTGTGGTCGCGTCGGCATCGGACGCAAACGTTGTGATTCCCACAACGATTCCGTTCGCTGAATTTTCAGCAACGCTGTTGATCGTCGTGTCGTTGTCAACTGGCGTCGTGACGGCCGCTTCGTTCACGTCACTGATGGCGATCGTGAAAAGCTGGTCCCTGAACGACGTATCAGCGGATGTGGCTCGCACCGTGATACTGCGAGTGGCCCCGTCGGTTTCGCGATCGATGGCTCCGGCGACGGTGACGACCCCCGTGTTCGTATCAATCGTGAACCGCCCGCCATCGTCGTTGACCAGCGAGTACGTGATCGTGTTGGTCGTGCCATCGGCGTCTGTGGCCGCAGCTGTCAGGCCAACAACCGTTCCGATCGCTGAGTTCTCTGCCACTGTGTTTGTGGTCGCGTCGCTGTCTGTGACAGGTCCCACGCTAAATTCATTGACGTCCGTGATCGTGATGCTGATGGTCTGAGTATCCGTGCGAGTTCCATCGCTGACCTGAACGGTGACGATGTAGACGCCATCCGCATTTGCATCCGTCGGCGTTTCAAAGTTGCGCCCCGCACCGAATGAGAGAAGGCCTGAACTGCTGCCAATCGTAAAGAAGCTGGCATCCACACCGCTGAGCGAATACGTCAGCGTCTGAGCCGGCAAGTCCGAATCCGTGGCTGTGACAGTCGTCACTGCCGTTGTGTTTTCTGCGATACTGATCGACGCCGTAGCCCCGGCTCCGTTGCTCGTAATCGTCGGGTCGTTGTCATTCACCGATGTGATCGTAACACTGAACGTTCCCGTGCTCGGTGTTCCCGTTCCGTCATCCACGCTGAACGAGAACGCATCCGTGAAGTTCTCCGTGCCATTATGGTCGTAGGTGACCAACCCGCTGTGAATGTCGGCCTGAGTAAACGTGCTGCCGTTGGTGAGAGTCACGCCGTTCAGCCGCAGCGTGCCGTTCGTAACGTCCGAAGTGAGGGTGTACGTCAAGTTCGCAGCCACATCGTCAACGTCCGTCGTCAGCAGCATTGAGCTCGTGATGACATTGCCTGTCGAATTCTCGGCAACCGTAGTCCCTGCATTCGTCGCAACAACTTGCTCGTCATTTGCGCCCTGGATAGTCAGCGTGATCTGAGCAGTGCTCGTCAGGCCACCGGAGTCTGTCATTGTGTAGGTAAACACATCCGTCAGAGTATCTGATGATGTGCGAAGAGCCTGCACCGCCGCGTTGTTGTTATTGACGGTATACGTATACAAGCCGTTGGCCGCGATGTTGATCGAACCGTAAGTTCCAACCACGCTGGAAGCAACGTTACCAGCCGCACTTCCCTGTGTGCCGCTGGCGACGCCAATAATTGCCTTCGTATCGCCTGCGTCGACGTCTGTGTCATTCGTCAGAACATCCCCTGTCGGATTCGTTCCCGCCGTGCCGTTTCCAGTTCCGCCCGCTTCAACCGCGATGGCTGTATTCACAACGGCGACCGGGATTTCATTAACATCTGTCAGAGTGATCGTCAAAACCTGAGTTGCTGTCGAAGAATCACTGCTGGTCGCGCGAATCGTGATGTTATGCGATGGTGCGGTTTCAAAGTTCAACAGCGACCCGTCGGCGACCGTAACAACTCCCGTGTTAGCATTGATTACGAATCGTCCACCCGCATCGTCTGTCAGGCTGTATGTCACAGCATTCGTGGTTGCATCACTGTCGCTCGCAGACACAGTAATCCCCACCAGCGTTCCGTTGGCTGCATTCTCGGCAACACTGTTAGACACGGGGCTGGCATCGTCAGGCGTCGACACTGATGATTCATTGACATCGCTGATGCTGATGGTCACCGTCATTGATGTGAACGATGAGTCGCTGCTGGTGGCTCGAATGGTGATGTCGTACGAAGCGGCTGCTTCGCGATCGATCGCGTCGGCCACAGTGACCACACCGGTGTTTGGATCAATCGCAAACCGTCCGCCCGCATGGTCAGTGAGCGAGTACGTGACGACATCAGTCCCGTCTGCATCGAGTGCCGTCGCAATGACGCCGACAGTAACCCCAGTGGCAGAATTCTCAACCACCAGATTCACAGAAGCATCGCTGTCCGAGACCGCACTAATTCCACCTTCGTTGACATCGGTAATTGTGACGCTGATCGTTTGCGTATCTGTGCGAGCCCCGTCGCTGACTTGCACAGTTACTTCATAAATGCCATCGGCGTTTGCATCCGCCCGCGTCTCAAAGTCACGACCAGCAGTGAATGAGAGCACTCCCGAACTGCTGCCAATCGTGAACAGCCCCGCATCGGCCCCGCTGATCGAATAGGTCAGCGTCTGAACGGGCAAGTCAGAATCTGTCGCGGTGACCGTGGTGACCGAAGTTGTATTCTCCGCGATGCTGATCGATGCTGTCGCTCCTGCGCCGTCGCTGGTGATAGTCGGATCGTTGTCATTCACTGGCGTGATCGTGACGCTGAACGTACCTGTGCTAACTGTGCCCGTGCCATCGTCGACGACGAAGGAAAACGCGTCCGTGAAGTTCTCTGTTCCGTCGTGATCGTAGGTCAATAGCCCGCTATCGACATCCGCCTGAGTAAACGTACTGCCATTGCTCACAGCTACCCCGTTCAGCCGCAGCGTGCCGTTCAACATGGTGTAAGTCAGATTCGCCGCGGAGTCATCGACATCGGTCGTCTGCAGCATCGCAGTGGTAATGACATTGCCCGTTGAATTCTCTGCAACCGTGATCCCGCCGTTCGTGGCAATGACCTGTTCGTCGTTCGCGCCCTGAATGGTCATAGTGACCTGAGTGGTGCTCGTCAGGCCGCCCACATCCGTGATCGTATAGGTGAACACATCAGACAGGGTATCCGCGTTTGTTCTTAACGCCTGAACCGCGGAGTTGTTATTGTTAACGGTGTAGGTGTACGAGCCGTCGGCCGCGATGTTGATCGTGCCATATGTTCCCACAACATTGGCTCCCACTGAGCCTGAGGCGCTCGCCGATGTTCCCGCGACGACACCGCTGACCGTCTTGGTATCGCCGCCATCGACGTCGGTATCATTCGTCAGAACATTGCCAGTCGGATTGGTTCCGGCCGAGCCGTTGGATACGCCGCCCGCTTCGACAGCGGTAGCCGAGTCGGAAACTGCGACGGGCGTCTCGTTGACATCATTCACAGAAATCGTAATGACTTTGTCGAACGTCTGACCGCCGAGGTCAATCGCCCGAACGGTTACAGAATGTGATGTTGCAGATTCAAAATTCAACAAATTGCCATTCGCGACCGTGATGTCTCCGGTTGTGCCGTTGATGGCAAATCTTCCGCCCGCGTTATCTGTCAATGAATACCCGAATGTATCACTTGAGTCATTATCGATCGCCCGTGCGGAGCCAACGATCGTACCATTCGTGGCGTTCTCGTTGACGTTCGGAACAGCATTCGTGGTCAGCACCCCTGTACCGACCTGTCCGAAGTTGCTCCATGCCTGGCTTCCGGTTCCATCGATAGCGATACGCGATTGCAGACCACCCCCCGTATCGTCATCGTTAATCGCAACTCCAAGCCCTAACACCGCATTGGCGCCAGGCGAGCTCAGCCCCAGAGCACTCCAGCTTAACGCGACTTCCGTGGTATAGGTTGCACCGGAATCGACCACAGAAGTTCGGAAGTCCGAAGCATTAAACGTCGTCAGAATGCCGGATCCAAAGCCTGTTGTGCCTGCATTTCCGGAGTAGAAGTTGATCGTGCCGTTTGCGTTGATCACAAACTGAGAATCGTTCGACGTGTATGAGCCAGTGCTGTCATTACCAATGTCCAGATAGAACTCGACACCATCACCGTTCCAGAACGTGCCATCGGTGGTATTTGTAAATCGCGAGGCGTCGGAAACCTGAACCAGGAAATAGAGGTTCTGTGAATCCCAAAGTGTTCTCACACTTCCATTTAAGTCTGCGTTCCCTGATATGGCTGCGCCACCAACGATCGGCCGATAAACCGGCGTTCCATTGAAACTGCTCCAGATCGTCTCGTTCGCGATGCCATCGATCGTAATGGTGGAGTTGGCTTGAGCAACGGACACTTGATTTGTCACCGCCGTCACGGGCGATGCGACAATATCCACGGGCGCATCGTTGGCCCCTTGGATCGTTACGGTCAGTTGAGTGGTGCTGGTCAGGCCACCTGCATCCCGCACAGTATAGGTGAATACATCGCTGAGTGTGTTGGCTGTTGTTCGCAGTGCCTGCACTGCGGCGTTCGAGTTGTCGACGGTATAGGTATAAGTACCGTCAGCAGCGATGTTGATCGTGCCGTAAGTTCCGGTGACATTTGACGCGACTGAGCCTGAGGCGCTAGCCGACGTTCCCGCAACAACACCGCTGACCGTCTTCGTATCGCCCGCATCGACATCGGTGTCGTTGGTCAGCACATTGCCGGTTGGATTTGTGCCAGCCGTGCCATTGCTGACTCCACCTGCTTCGACGGCTGTGGCTGTATCAACAACGGCCGTTGGGCCCTCGTTGACGTTGCTCAAGGCAATGGTGAAATTTTCGTCGTAGGTCAAGCCGCCTGAGTCCGTTGTTCGGACGGTGATGACATGATTCGGTGTCGTGTCGAAGTC
>CANHVD010000106.1 GCA_947463775.1 Planctomycetaceae bacterium
ATCGCGTGGCGAACAGAAATCCCTGGACGTGGTCGTTCGTCGCCCATCGTCACCGGCGATCGGATTTTTGTCACCACAGGTGTCGAAGAAGATCAGTCTCGACGAGTGATCTGTCTCAGCCGCACGGACGGAAAAATTCTTTGGTCCCAGTCTGTGCATTCGGGTCCCGGCGGCAAGATGCATCAGGACAACACGATGGCATCATCGACTCCGGCGACAGACGGCGAACGAGTCTTCGCGGCCTTCGTCGATGACCAGGGCATGAAGGTTGTCGCTCTCGATATGGACGGCAAAATTCTGTGGACTGTCGCGCCCGGAACCTTCTATTCCAATCATGGCTTCGCGGCATCGCCGGTCATCTACGGTGACGGAGTGATCGTGAACGGTCATCAGGATGGAACAGCGTTTGTCGTGATGCTCGATCGCAAAACCGGCGATGAAATCTGGCGGTACACTCCGGACGTGAATCAGCGATCCTTTTCGACACCCGTGCTGACTCAATACGAAGGTGCCGATCAGTTGATCCTGACAGGTTCACAGCAGACGCTGGGACTGAATCCAGCAACCGGCGAGAAGCTCTGGAGTGCTGCCGGTCCCACAGAGAAATTTGTCTGCACACCGTCCGTGGGCCACGGGATGGTGTTCAGCTTTGGTGGTTCACCCGACAAGAAATCACTGGCCGTTAAACTCGGCGGATCAGGCGACGTCACGGAAACTCACGTCGTCTGGCGCAGTGAGCGGGGGATGCCGTATGTGCCATCGCCACTGCTTGTCGGCGACTATCTGCACATCATCAATGATCTCGGTGTTTACTCGTGCATTGAGCCTGTAACTGGCAAGGTTCTGCACACGGCACGAGCACTGGGCTCGACTTACAGTTCCCCGATTGCCGTTGGCGACAGGATCTACATGTTCGAAGACACTGGCCGATGCACGATTTTCGAGAACGGTTCGTCCTTTAACGTACTGGCAAAGAATTCGCTCGACGAAGAAATGTACACGACCCCAGCAATCTCGAATGGTCAGTTATTCGTACGCACAACAACGGCATTGGTTTGCATTTCAGAATAGAGGAATCGCAGCATTGGAATCTGCCTACAGCCCTACAAAGAAATATGTGCATCGCTTCCTACACCTTGTCAATCCTGGCTCCGAGAACCAAACGGTTGCTTTCAATCGTCTCTTCACCGAAAGTTCACGGAGCAGTCTTAACGTCATCACGAAGTGATTTCTTCTCAACTCATGATGAAACGAAAGCAGGGTATGACCGAAACCATTGAACTCGCCCCCGTGGACCAGATCTTCTCAATCTTTTGTGAGTACGGCAGCCGCCACTACGGAGAAAACGTCAGCGAACTGGAGCACGCGCTGCAGACCGCCGAGTTTGCTCGGCAGTTTGGTGAATCGGACAGTATCGTGCTCTCCTGTCTGCTGCATGACTACGGTCACATGCTGCATGATCTTGGCGAAGACATTGCTCAACAAGGTATTGATGCCAGGCACGAAATTGTTGGCGCCACTTTATTGAAGGATCTGTTTCCGGAAATCATTCTGGAGCCGATTCGACAACACGTCGCGGCGAAAAGATACCTGTGCTGGAAGAATCCTGCGTATGAAGCCGGGCTTTCCGAATCATCGCGGCTTAGTCTGCAACTGCAGGGCGGACCGATGACTGACGTCGAGGCGCAGAAGTTTGAAACCAATCCTTACTTTACTGCCTGCATCAAAGTGCGCTACTACGACGACATGGGTAAGGTGCCCAACATGCCGACTGCTAATCTCCAAAGCTATCGTAGCCTGATTGAGAGATTCCTTCTGTGATACTGCATTCCGCGCCATTTCTCGACGTTAAACTGGAGGCGATGCTGTAATGCCCCCTCGCCCTGTACTCGCCGTTAACTGAAATCCCCGCCGCAACCGAAGAAATCGATCGCCATGTCCACCCAACGTCATCTGCACGATCTTGCATTATCACGAAGAAACCTCCTGCTCTCCGGTGCGTCTCTGGCTGTGCTGCCATGGCTGGGGCGTTTCGCACAGGGAGCAGTCATTCGTCGTCCTGTGTTTGCTCAGGATCCGTTTCAATTGGGTGTCGCTTCCGGCGACCCAACCAGCGATGGGGTAGTACTCTGGACGCGTCTCGCCATCGATCCGCTGAATGGCGGTGGGATGTCTCCGGAAAGCTACGAAGTGAAGTGGGAAGTCGCGACCGACGAAGGATTTCAGCAGATCACGCAGTCGGGCACTGAACTGGCCACGCCTCAGCTGGGGCACTCGATTCACGTCGAACTGAGCGGACTCAAACCCGACACGTGGTACTGGTATCGCTTTCATGCGGGCGATGCTGTCAGCCGAATCGGGAAGACTCGCACGATGCCTGCCGTGGACATCATGCCCGAGAAACTGAAGTTCGCTTTCGCATCATGTCAGCACTATGAAAGCGGCTATTTCACGGCCTACGATCACATGGCCAAAGAGAATCCGGATCTCGTGCTGCATCTGGGCGACTACATCTACGAATACGCGGGAATGGACAACCGAGTCCGCAAGCATCACGGGCCTGAGATCACGACATTGGAACATTACCGCAACAGGTATGCTCAGTACCGAATGGATCCGTCTATTCAGACCATGCATGCTCTGTGTCCATGGGTTGTCGTGTGGGACGATCACGAATTCGACAACAACTGCGCAGGGGCGATCTCGGAAGAGTCGCATGTGTCGCCGGCGGAGTTCCTGCTGCGGCGAGCAAACTCGTATCAGGCCTATTACGAGAACATGCCGCTGCGGCGCACGTGTCTGCCTCAAGGGCCGGACATGACATTGTACCGCACGATTGATTTTGGCCGACTGGCCCGATTTGAAATGCTGGATACTCGTCAGTATCGCACCGACCAGCCGAATGGCGACAAACTGAAGCCGCTGGAAGGAGGCGTGTTTGATCCGCTGGGAACCATGCTGGGCGACAAACAGGAACGCTGGCTAATGAGCGATCTGCTGCAGTCACAGGCGAAGTGGAATGTGCTCGGACAACAGGTCATGATGGCGCGTGTTGACCGCACGGCCGGAGTGGAAGCCAAATTCAGCATGGATCAGTGGGCCGGTTACGATATCTCTCGAAAGAAACTGCTGGACTTCATGGCGACTCGGGAAATATCCAATCCTGTCGTGCTGACCGGCGATATTCACTCCAACTGGGTGAATGATCTGAAAGTCGATTTTGACAACGTGAAAGATCCGATTGTGGCGTCGGAGTTTGTCTGCACATCGATCTCGTCGGGCGGTAACGGGCTGCAGTTTATCAAAGGCCATGCAGAGCTATTGGCGGAAAATCCGTTCGTCAAATTCCAGAACTCTGAACGCGGCTACGTCAGTTGCACGGTGACACCGAAAGAGTGGCGAAGCGATTATCAGGTTGTCGAATTTGTCGACAAGCCAAACGCACCCCTGATCAATCGCGGTACCTGGGTTGTTGAGAATGGCAAGGCTGGGGCTGTGAAAGCGTAGCCTCAGGGTAAGCCTGAATAGAAGACTTTGCTTCGTAGGCCGGACCGAGCGATAGCGTGTTCCGGCAATTGGCTGTGGTGCCGGAACTCGCTCCGCTCGGTCCGGCCTACGTCAACTGGTGAGCTTCTGGCAGCAACGATCACGGCTTCACACCCACGCGAATGTTCGAGGGATTCATCGCTTCACTCAAGGCTGCGGCAACATTCTGCAGGCTGAACCACTGCGAAACGATCGAGTCAAACGGATAGACCTGCTGAACTTCCTGCAGGAACTCGACCGCCTGCGATAAATGTCGTGGTCCGTAGTTGTGGATCCCTCGAATCGTCAGGTTGCGGCGTACGATCTGTTCCATCGCCAGCGAGATCGGTTCCGATGGAAACACAGCTCCGACAAGAATCAAAGAACCTCCCAGCCTTAGCTGTGGCCAAAGCGTATGAAACGCCGCTGGAGCACCCGACACTTCAAGGCCGACGTCGGCTCCGTGACCTCCCGTGACTTCTTTCAACACAGCAGGCAACTCATCCGGCGTCACGCAATGAGTCGCCCCGAACAACTTCGCACGGGCTCGACGTTCTTCATGCAGATCACAGACGATCACCGCTGAGGCACCTCGACTGCAAGCCATCGCGCTGGCGGTCAGTCCCAGCAATCCCGCGCCGGTAATGCAGATCGTTCGATCCTTCAACGTGTCGATGGGTTCCAGAGCCGCAGCGATCGTCGCTGTCGCGCAGCCGCTGGGGCTGATGGTGTTGAGGCTCAGATCTTCCGGCAATCTGACGATCGCAGTACCCGGCATCAGCAGGCAGTGTTCGGCGAGACCGCCGAGCAACTCATAGCCCGATCGGAAAGATTCATGTCCGTATTTGACCGATCGCAGACATTTCTGACTTAAATCACGCTGGCAGTAGAAACATTCCCCGCAGGCCGCCACGAGTCCCCAGACAACTCGACAGCCGACTTCCAGAGCACGGCCAGCGGCGTCCGCCCGAACAGCATCCGGACCGAAGGCTTCGATGCGTCCCACGATTTCATGGCCGAGAATTGTCGGAACAGGAACCTTTCGACGTCCCTCATAGCTGTGCAGATCGCTGCCACACAACGTGCAGCTTTCGACTCGCACAAGAATCTCCGCACCGCGCGGCACAGGTGTTGGCAGATGCTGCAACTCAATCTGGCCGGCTGTTCCATCAAAGACAGCCGCGAGTGATTGTCCGGTCATGAGGTGGGATGTGCTTTCGTGATCTCAAAGAAACATATCGTAGGGTGTGACAAGTTCGCCCTCGCGGGCGCAGGCACACCATTTGCTTTCAAAGCCATCATGAGATGCAGGTCTAAACCACCGCCCGGCGACGTGTCAACAACGGGCGTCCAATGGTGTGCCAGCACTCGCATTCGTTCGTTTGTCACACCCTACATGGATGAGACGGGTTGGCGATCCGTCAACCGCCGGCCGCCAAAGTAACGCATGCTGGCCGCGATGCAAAGGACAGACAGGATACATGTGATCCAGCAGGCTGTCGTGAAGAATGGCAGAAACTGGCCCTGATGATTGAACACACCTTTGAACAGCATACACCCGACATAACCAAGATAGCCCGTGGAGTCTGCCAGATACATCAGAAATCCCACGTTGCCTTTCTCACGAGTCATCGCGAGCAGTCGTTCAAAGATCGTCGCGTGCATGGCGACATATGGCAAATACAGACCAAGTCCAACCATGACCATAAATGCGAAACCACCAAGCCCGAAGGATCGGCCAACCAGCGCAGAACCAAGCAGACAAAATCCCGCCAGACACGTCAACAGGGACAGATTGAACGCCTTTTTGTTGTCACGAACCCAAACCATACTGCCGTTGATCGCAACGACTCCGAGAGCCACGATGATCTCCGATGAGGTGAACGTCCGAGGAGCGGCGGGTTCACCGAGTCCGATCCAGATTTCCGTCGCAAAGTCTGCTCGGATACTGCGAAGAATCGTGACCAGCAGATACATGACCACCAGCATCGTCAGCCCGAACCCATACTTACGCATCAGCAGCCAGCGGTCGTCCCGAGTCATCTGCACTCTTTCAGAACGAGCTTCCACATCCAACTGATTCGGCGGCGGCGTGCGAGCCAGCATCGTGACGCCGATGATGAGCGGAATCGTGAAGATGCCTCCCGCAGCGGCCGGCATCCAGTATTCAGAAACGCCCATTTCCAATAGCCACGCTCCAACAGATTTCGTGGCACCATCCGCCAGAATGAAGCTCGCGCACAATCCTGCCGAGAGTGCTTCGGTGACACGACGACCTTCCAGAAATCCCATCACCAGCCCGAAGACCATACCCAATGGAAGTCCGTTCATGAACATGAAGACCGCGTTCCATGGTGGAGGTACCGCGCCGAAAAGGAGCAGAGCGATCTCACTGATGGCAATAAGTCCCAGCAGCGTCTGAGCACGCCGAGAGGCTTTCATCTCGGAGATGACTTTGATGCCGATGAACTTGGAGATCGAGTAGCCAATCACTTGTGAAGTTACAAGCACCGACTTGAAGGTCAGACCGTAAACAGTCACATCCGTAAATTGTGCAGCGGTAAACGGTTTTCGGAATGCGTACATGCAAAAGTACGTTCCAAATGCAGCAAGCATTGCTCCTGCGGCCCAAAGTGATTGATTGCCGTTGCCAGATCTTGTCTGATCCGCATCTGGTGGATTCGCGCCGGGTTCTTTCTGGCTCAATTGTGGACCCGTTCTTCGCAAATTCACACAATCTTCAAGACGCTTCACAAACTGCGGCTCGTTCATCACCCTACGCAGCGAACTGAGAATAGTCTGTGGAATTGTGTTAAGAAACTGTGAGCAGACCACAGGGCTGCAGGTTATTGTTTTATCTAAAGTGAAATCGTTGTGAATCGACCTCAAGTTGCGATCATTGGTGCAGGAATCGTCGGGCTGGCTCATGCGTGGTCGGCCGCGGAGCGGGGTTATCAGGTCACCGTGTACGAGCGAAGTGCACGTGCTTCAGGTGCCTCGATTCGCAATTTCGGAATGGTCTGGCCTATTGGCCAACCGCATGGTGAAAGCTACGAAACCGCGATGCTCAGTCGAGCTCGCTGGATGAGGCTTTCCACGGAAGCCGGATTGTGGGTCAATCACTGCGGCTCTATTCATCTGGCTCATCGCGCGGATGAATGGGTAGTGCTGCAGGAGTTTCAGTCGAAGGCAGAAACCCTCGGCATCACCTGCGAACTGCTAACACCCGCGCAAGTGCATCAGAGAACACCGGCTGCCAATCCAGACGGACTTCTGGGAGGACTCTTCAGTCCCACAGAATGCTGTGTCAATCCGCCGCAGGCGACTCGATCTATCCCTGCGTGGCTGACAGAGAAGTATGGCATTAAGTTTCGGATGGAGACTCATGTGTCATCCATTGAACCAGCAGACAATGACGCTGCTGACAGAAGCGTGCGAGTCACCTCCAGTGCCGAAGATGTGGCTCAGTTCGAACGCGTTGTGGTCTGTTGCGGTGCTGAGATGCAGTCTCTGTTTCCACACATTCTGGCAGCATCGGGATTGAAACGCTGCAAGCTGCAGATGCTCAGTCTTCAATGTCCCGGATCTGACTGGAACCTCGGAACTCATCTGGCCAGCGGCTTAACGCTGCGTCATTATCGCATCTTCGAAGTCTGCCCGAGCCTTGCGGCGTTAAAAACACGAGTGGCCGAAGAGACTCCGGAGCTGGATCAATTCGGAATTCATGTGATGGCATCACAGAATAATCAGGGCGAGATTATTCTTGGTGACTCCCACGAATACGGAGCTGATATCGAACCGTTCGACAAAGCACTGATCGACGACTTGATGCTGCGTGAACTCCGCAAGGTGTTTCGATTCCCCGGCTGGACAATTTCACAGCACTGGCATGGCGTTTATGCCAAACATCCAACATTACCCGTTTTCGAAGCCAACCCCGCTCCCGGAATCCATATCTGCACTGGCACAGGTGGTGCAGGAATGACGATGTCGTTTGGCCTGGCGGAACAGATGTGGAACCGCTGGACATAGTGCGTTGTTGATCGCACGAGCCAGAGAACGCGGCCTGTCAATCGTTTTTGTGTTTCCGCATTCTCTTTTGACGTTAAGCCGCCGTCGAAGGCGAACTCGGCAACGCCTGCGGCTTGCCGTTACAGTATCTCACCCCATCATTCATCGAAAGTTTAACATTATGAGTTCTCGTCCAACAAAAGCCGTGCTGCTTGACTGGGCTGGCACGACCGTTGACTATGGCAGTCGCGCACCGACGCAGGTGTTTGTGGAAATCTTTCGGCGGCGAGGCGTAGAGATCACTGTTGGGGAGGCTCGAGGTCCGATGGGGCGTGCCAAGCACGAACATATCGCGATGGTCGCCGCGTTACCTCGAGTGACGGAACTTTGGCGACAACAGCACGGAGCGGCTCCCACAGAGATCGATGTTCGCGCGATGTATGATGATTTTCTGCCGCTGCAGAAGGAGATTCTGAAACAAGGCTCGGACGTGATCCCCGGCATCCCGGAGGCGATTGCCGAACTTCGTCGACGAGGCATCCGGATCGGTTCTTCCACGGGCTACACGCGAGCACTGATGGAGATCGTCATTCCCATCGCAGCGGCAGGCGGGTATCACGCAGACGTGGTTGTCTGTTCCGATGAAGTCTCCGCAGGACGTCCGACACCCTGGATGAATGTGCGCGCGGCCGAGCTGCTGGGAGTATACCAATTCGATCAGATCGTTGTGGTTGACGATACACCCGTGGGCATCGAGGCCGCAAAGAACGGCGGCATGATCGCAGTAGCGGTGTCCTTAACAGGAAACGCTCTTGGGTTGTCAGAAGCCGAAGTGCAACAGATGCCGGACTCCAACTTGCAGCAGCGCCTGCTGGAGATTGAAACAGATTTCCGCAAAGCCGGAGCGGACTACGTGATCAAATCAGTCGCCGAACTTCCTGCGATGTTGAATCACATGTAACCCTCAAGAGTGCCCGAGGGCAGCGAATTCCTCATATCGCCGATCAATACCGGGGAAGAGCAATCGCAGCAGATGGGTATACATTGCCCAACCACAAGTGCGATAAAGCAGATTCCTTCTCGCCTGAGATGAAACCATAAACGTCGCGGCTCACATCAGTTTTGCCTGGGGCTCCCCATATTCTCTTTATTGCTCCAACTTATACGTGCCGTCTAATCAAACATTGCATTCAGCCACTGCCAGCGAACGATGTGCGCCCGTCTAGTAGCCATTCGAACAAAGATTCGTGAACTTCTTCGATGTTCGCAACGGGGCTTAAAAAACAATCGCATTGCGTGCGCCGGACCGGCACATGTACAGAAGCTGAATCGCAGTGCAACACAATCTCGGCGGGATCGACTAGATAGCGTCTACCTTGACTCATGGTTGTCGTACGGGCGGAAGTAACGAACGTTTCAACCAAATTTAACAAAGACAGGAACAAGGTTGCCGCGTTAATGGGACATCGGTATCGTCGGGGAGTTCGAGAGCCCCGCGATGATGGAACCCTCCCATGTACCTGCGAATAATTGCCTGCCTGACGATTTTCCTGTTGGTTGCTTCTCCCCTTGCCCTGCCAGATGACAACGCTGCAACCAATGGCGTTGATTTTTTTGAATCTCGAATCAGACCGATCCTTGTCGAACATTGCCTTGAGTGTCATTCAGGCGATTCGAAGATTCTGCGCGGTGGGCTTCGTCTGGACAGTCGGCAGGAATCTCTGAAAGGTGGTGCCAGTGGACCGGCCGTCGTTCCCGGAAAGCCCGAGGACAGTCTTGTCATTTCCGCAATGAAATACGATGGACTTGAAATGCCGCCCAAAGGCAAACTGCCGGACGAGGTGATCGCTGACTTCGAAATGTGGATTCGCGATGGTGCCACTGACCCCCGAACTGAAAGTCGACCCGCCAAACTTCGCCCTGTCGATTGGGATGCGGCAAAACAACACTGGGCTTTTCAACCTCTTGCGGATCCTCAGCCACCGCATGTCGCTGGGTATGAGCAACACTCTAATCCGATCGACAGATTTGTGCTGCAACGTTTGGTCGCGGAGGGATTTTCTCCCGCACCAAAGGCCGAAAAGCGAACATTGATTCGCCGAGCAACTTATGATCTCACCGGACTCCCTCCCACGGTTGAAGAAGTCCGCTCCTTCCTTGCTGATGATTCAGAAAACAGCTTCGAGAAAGTTGTTGACCGCTTGCTGGCCTCTACGCATTACGGAGAACGTTGGGGGCGACATTGGCTTGACCTGGTTCGCTACGCAAACACCAACGGTGCCGATGAAAACCATGGATTGCCGAACGCCTGGCGATACAGAGACTGGGTTGTGCGAATGCTCAACCGCGATCTTCCGTTGAATGATTTTATCGTGCATCAACTGGCCGGAGACCTGCTTCCAACTCCTCCCGATGAAAGCTCGGCCGGGGATCTGCTGACCGCCACGGGCATGCTGGTGATCGGCCCCAAGATGCTGGCCGAACAGGACAAGGATAAAATGTTCATCGACATCGTCGATGAACAGATCGATACGGTCTCACGCACGATGCTCGGATTGACCGTCGGATGTGCGCGATGTCATGATCATAAATTCGATCCCGTCAGTACTCGTGACTACTACGCGCTGGCAGGAATTTTCTACAGCACTCAGTCGATGGCCGACCGTGCCTTCGTCTCAAATTGGATGGAGCGTCCTCTGCCATCGATAGATATCGACATGCGCAGGAGAACGCATCAGCCTTTAATCGATCAGGCTCGCGCCGAATTTGAACGTCTCAAGGCAGAACTCAAGGACGAGAATGCAGAGCCCGTCAAGAAGCAGAAAGAAGCCCTCGAAAAACTGGAAAAGGAAATGCCGCAGTTTGAGATGGTGATGTCGGTGCTGGACGCGCAGCCAAAGAATCTTCCGGTACATATCCGTGGTAATCATCTGGCTCCGGGACCTGAGCCCGTTCCCCGAGCGATGCCTTCGATTTTAACTCAAGTCCACGCTGCGCCCGCGATAGAAGCACCTCACAGTGGTCGCCTGGAGCTAGCTCAATGGCTCGTATCGCCCGATCATCCATTGACAACGCGTGTGCTGATGAACCGAGTCTGGATGTGGCATTTTGGAAAACCGCTGATGCGAAGTCCGTCCAATTTTGGACTACAAAGCGAACCACCATCACATCCCGAACTTCTGGACTGGCTAGCCCGAGAACTAATGCGAAGAAACTGGTCTTTGAAGGAAATGCACAAGGTGATCCTGTTGTCGGACACATGGCAGATGTCCAGCGCGGCAGTTGGCCCCGACGAAGAACGTGACCCCGACAATCGATTTTTGCGGCGACAGAACAGACGGAGACTGGAGGCGGAACCAGTTCGTGACTCCATCCTCTTTGCTGGCGGAGAACTAGACCTCACTGCAGGAAATATTGCTCCGAACACAGCGGCAAAGAGACGTGCAATTTACCTCCCGATCGATCGCAGCGCACTTTACGAAATGTTTTCAACATTTGATTATGTCGAGACAGCGAATCATATCGAACAGCGACCGTCGACCGTGGTACCTCAACAAGCTCTGTTTATCATGAACAGTCCACTTGTTTTTGAGCAGTCGGCAGCCATGGCCGCCAGTATCCTGAAGGAGGCGTCATCCGAGTCGCCGGAAGGACAGCGAAGAATGATTGAAATGGCCTTTGAACGACTTTATTCCCGGCTTCCAACGGATGCAGAAGTTGCTCGATCAGAACAATTCCTGAGTGACGCTGATCGACACCTTTCACGAATCGCGGATCCTGCCGCTCGAAAACATCAGGTCTGTGCAGGACTTTGCCGTTCATTGATGGCTGGGAATGAGTTCCTGTTCGTGGATTGACCGACGCTGTGGAAAGACCACCGTGATCTTAGCCGGATATAAAAAATCGACGCCAGTCAGCAGGTAACACGCAATGAACAGACGACAACTATTGCATCAATGTGGAGCTGGATTCGCGGCCCTGGCTCTCTCCGAAATGATCGTCCGAAGCGGCTTGTGCGCCGGCGAGCCTGCTGCAAATCCCCTCGCAGCAGCATCCGTAAATAATCCGCTCTTGCCAAAGTCTCCACACTTCCCGGCGCGGGCAAAACGTGTGATCTTCCTGTTTATGCATGGCGGGCCATCGCACGTTGATACCTTCGACTATAAACCCGAGCTCATTAAACATCATGGGCAACCCTTGCCTTTTGAGAAGCCACGTATTCAGTTTGCTCAGACGGGCAATCTTCTGCGCAGTCCTTGGAAGTTTCGCCAGTATGGCCAAAGCGGAGCATGGGTCAGCGATCTTTTTCCACACGTCGGCCGCTGCGTGGATGACATCACATTCATCAAGAGCATCCATGGCTCTAATGAAGCTCACGGCGGTGCGCTGCTCAAGATGCATACAGGATCTGACACTTTTGTCCGGCCCAGTATGGGCGCATGGATCAGCTATGGCCTTGGCACTGAAAACGACAGTCTGCCCAGCTTCATAACGATCAGCCCAACGCTGGGTCACGGTGGAGTCAGAAACTTTGGCTCGGCATTTCTGCCGCCAATTCATCAGGCCACGCGGATTGGGTCAGCAAAGAAGCGAAAAGCAGAGGAAGACTCTATCGTCCCAAATCTGACGAACCCTAACATTCCGGCGGAACTCCAGGCCCTTCAACTCAACTTTGCCA
>CANHVD010000107.1 GCA_947463775.1 Planctomycetaceae bacterium
GGTTGTTGCAGTTCAAACTCAGGGGCCTATAATCAGGCGGGCATTGGAAGACGATCAGATCCCAAATCTTCTCCGACGCCCTCCATGACGTGTTTTCCTAACCTTGATTTCCGCGGGAGGAGCGTGACTCTTGGACGCTCTGCTTCGAACGTTGAGCCTGCCGGCTCAGATCCTCTCCAGAGTTCCCGGACTGGGTCCGCTGATCAAAGTCTGTTCAACCACGGTTGGGCAAAAGATTCTGATGGCGATCTCCGGGCTATCTCTCTGTGGTTTCCTGGTCGCTCATCTCGCTGGGAATCTGAAACTGTACGCGGGTGAGCAATCGTTCAATGACTATGCGCATGCGCTGCATAGTCTTGGGCCTATTCTGGCCGCAGCTGAAATTGGGCTGTTCGGCATGTTTGCGCTGCACATCGGGCTGGCCGTTTCCACCGGTGCTTTGAATAAAGTCGCGCGAGGTAAGGATTATTTCATCAAGGAAACGAAGCAGGGTGTTTCCATTCTGCCCGGTGGTGCATCCTCCTGGATGATGGTGACGGGGCTGGTCGTTCTGTTTTTTCTCGTGTGTCATATCATTGATATGAAGTTGAAGGTTGGTCCCGGTGTCGATTATACGCCGGCCCTGAACGCCGAAAAAATCGTGGATAATGAGTACCAGGCAGTCAAGGCAGTGCTGTCGACTCCATCGCGGGCATTCATCTACATGGTTGGTCTTGTTGCGTTGGGGATTCACCTTTCCCACGGTATCCGTAGTGCTCTGCAGACTCTGGGCATCAATCACAAACGATGGAATTTTATTCTGCACTGGTTATGCATCGCAATTGCCTGGACGTTGGCGGCTGGATTCATCAGTCTCGTTATATGGGCGATTGGCGGAAGATAATGAAATGCGACTCTGATCGTCAGAGTCGTCGGTTAGTGGACAGCCAGAACAGTTTCAAGAAATTTTCGAGGTCTTCCCATGGTTCGCGTGGCAAGTGACACACTGAACTCGCGAGTTCCCGACGGCCCGCTTCAGCAGAAGTGGGACAAGCATCGTTTTGATCTTAAGCTGGTCAACCCGGCTAACAAACGCAAATTTACTGTGATTGTCGTGGGCACAGGCTTGGCTGGTGGTTCGGCTGCCGCTTCCATGGCAGAGTTGGGATACAACGTGAAGGCGTTCTGTTTCCAGGACAGCCCGCGGCGAGCCCACAGTATTGCTGCGCAGGGTGGAATCAATGCTGCCAAGAACTATCAAAACGATGGCGACAGCGTCTGGCGGTTGTTCTACGACACTCTTAAGGGTGGAGACTACCGAGCTCGTGAAGCGAATGTTCATCGGCTTGCTCAGGTTTCCACAAGCATCATCGATCAGTGCGTTTCGCAGGGCGTTCCCTTTGCTCGCGAGTACGGTGGGACTCTAGCGAACCGCTCTTTTGGCGGTGCTCAGGTTTCTCGTACTTTTTACTGCCGTGGTCAAACCGGACAGCAACTTCTGCTGGGTGCTTATCAGGCGATGATGCGTCAGGTGGGAACCGGCAAAGTTAAGCTGTTTGCCCGACGCGAGATGCTTGAGCTGATCGTTGTTGACGGGGTTGCTCGTGGGATTGTGGTGCGCAATCTTACCACTGGTCAGCTTGAAACTCATACTGCTGATGCGGTTGTGCTCTGCACGGGTGGTTACGGAAACGTTTATTACCTGTCAACCATGGCGAAGGGCTGTAATGTCACGGCCGCCTGGCGATGTGCGCGGAAGGGCGCGTTGTTCGCCAACCCCTGCTATACGCAGATCCATCCAACCTGCATTCCTGTCAGTGGTGACTACCAGTCCAAACTGACTTTGATGAGCGAAAGCCTGCGAAACGACGGCCGTGTTTGGGTTCCGATGGCGAAGGGTGACAAGCGTTCTCCGGATCAGATCCCGGACGCGGAACGAGATTACTATCTGGAACGACGCTATCCATCATTCGGAAATCTTGCCCCACGAGACATTTCTTCTCGCGCCGCGAAGGAACGATGTGATGCCGGGAATGGCGTGGGTGATTCCGGTCTTGCCGTCTTTCTTGACTTCCGTGACGCTATCAAACGTGATGGCGAGGACGTGATCAGGAAGAAATATGGCAATCTGTTCCATATGTACAACAAGATTACGGCTGAGGATCCTTACAAGCAGCCGATGCGAATCTTCCCTGCGGTCCATTATACAATGGGCGGGCTCTGGGTTGACTATAACTTGATGAGTAACGTGCCCGGCTTGTATGTCCTTGGCGAAGCAAACTTCTCCGACCATGGTGCGAATCGTCTCGGAGCCAGTGCGTTGATGCAGGGGCTCTCCGATGGCTATTTCGTGCTTCCGTACACGATCGGCGATCATCTGGCCACAACGAAACTGGATAAGATTCGGGATGATCACCCGGCCTGTATGCAGGCGATGCAGGAGGCACAGAATCGGATCAACAAGTTGATAGCAGTGCAGGGCAAGCGGTCGGTCGATTCATTCCACCGAGAGTTAGGACTGTTGATGTGGGATCAGTGCGGAATGGCTCGAAATCGCAAAGGTCTTACAGAGGCGATCGATAGAATTCGTGGTCTCAGAGATGAGTACTGGCGGGATGTTCGAGTTCTGGGTTCTGGAACAACACTGAATCAAAGTCTTGAAAAAGCGGGCCGAGTAGCCGACTTCATGGAGTTTGCAGAACTGTTGGCCACGGACGCCCTACACCGTGAAGAGTCCTGTGGTGGACACTTCCGCGAGGAATATCAGACGGAAGAAGGCGAAGCCGCTCGTAACGATGCAGACTTCTCGTACGTCGGTGCATGGGAATACCGTGGCACTGAACAGGAGCCTATTCTGCATAAGGAACCGCTGGTCTTCGAAAACGTTAAGCCATCGACCAGGAGTTACAAATAATCATGAGCAATCATCTACTGAATTTGAACCTCCGGGTCTGGCGTCAATCAGGGCCTAACGACGAAGGCAGTTTCAAAACATATCGACTGAGCGGTGTCAGCACTCACATGTCTTTCCTTGAGATGCTGGATGTTCTGAATGAGCAACTCATCGTTCAGGGGGAAGAACCGGTTGCCTTCGACCATGACTGCCGCGAAGGGATTTGTGGCATGTGTAGTCTGATGATCAATGGCCAGGCCCATGGCCCGGACAATGCAACCACGACTTGTCAATTGCACATGCGACGCTTTAGTGACGGCGACACGGTCACGATTGAACCTTGGCGTGCATCGGCGTTTCCCGTTCTGCGCGACTTGGTGGTCGATCGATCTGCTTTTGACCGAATCATAGCCGCTGGTGGGTTCGTCTCGGTCAACACTGGTAATGCGCCCGACGGCAATTCGATCCTCGTTCCCGGCGTCAGGCAGGAAGTTGCTATGGATGGCGCTGCGTGTATTGGCTGTGGAGCCTGCGTTGCAGCCTGCAAGAATGCTTCAGCGATGCTCTTTGTGTCGGCTAAAGTATCGCAATTGGCCGTGCTTCCACAGGGGCATCCCGAACGTAACGCACGAGTGCTGAATATGGTCGCTCAGATGGATAAAGAAGGTTTTGGGTCGTGTACGAACACGTCCGAATGCGAAGCCGCGTGTCCTGCTGAGGTCTCCGTTTCTCACATCGCAAGACTTAATCGAGAGTATCTGCGAGCATCAATTCTTGCCGAGAATTAGATCCCGATCAGGCGGCCTCTGATGTGGCTCGCAGAAACTTTGGGCAGCATTTGAGTCCTCAACGAACGTGCGACTGCGAGTTTCGTGTTTGCACTGCTCAGGAATTTGGTGAAGGATGTTACACAACTAACGACAGGTCCGCTCGTGCGTAAGACTCCTCTGAATTTGTGGCATCACACGCATAATGGTCGGATGGTAGACTTCGCTGGCTGGGACATGCCGGTTCAGTATTCCTCGATTGTTGAAGAACATTCTGCGATCCGTAACGCAGTGGGGCTCTTTGATATCTCCCATATGGGACGCCTGCAGTTTCGCGGCGACTTGTCTGCAGAATTCCTGAATGGCATTCTGACAAACGACACATCGAAATTCAGGGTCGGCGATGTTCGATATTCGCTGGTTTGTGGAAAAGACGGCGGCATTTTGGACGACGTTCTTGTTTATCGCCTTCCCGATCGATGGGAACTGGTTGTTAATGCCTCAAACCGCGAAAAGCTCATCGACTGGTTTTCAAATTCTGCAGGTTTTGCTGCCATTGAATTTACCGACGCAACTCTGCATACCGGCATGATTGCAGTGCAGGGGCCCAGGGCGTTGGAGTTGATGGGGCGTGTCTCTTCCTTGCCCCTTGGAGAGATGAAGTATTACACAACTGCTGACGTGACGTTGTTGAACTCACCTGCGTTGGTGTCAAGGACCGGATACACCGGTGAAGACGGCTTTGAAATAATTGTATCTGCCCATGAAACCGAGCGGATATGGCAGAAGATAATGGAGGAGGGCTCGCCTCTGGGAGTTATTGCAGCAGGTTTGGGCTGCCGTGACACACTCAGACTCGAAGCCGCAATGCCTCTTTATGGTCACGAACTCAATGAGACCATCGATCCCCTGACGGCCGGCCTTGGATTTGCGGTCAAGTTCAATAAGCCGGAGTACATTGGAAAGGCGGCTCTGGAACAGATTCGTTCCACGGGACTCAGAATGGCTCGAGTTGGCCTCGTGCTTGAAGGTCGCCGGATTGCGCGGGAAGATTCTCCGGTGTTGGTTGAGGGAGAACCGGTTGGTAAAGTCAGTTCAGGCACATTTTCACCAACGCTGCAGAAGGTCATTGCCATGGCTTACATTCCTCACCAATTTTCCGCCGAAGGAACGAAGGTGGAGATCAACATTCGGGGTGCAATGGTTGCGGCTGAAGTGACTGGCTTGCCGTTCTATAAGCGAAAGAGCTGATTTCCTTGACGAAATTCACTCTTTTCGCGGAGTACACCGATAGTTTTCACCAGTTGCTCGTTGAAAATTCAACCGCAAATCCCGATTGGTCAGAAAAACTGATGATCTGATGGAGTCCGTGCGAAGACAGACCCTGCGAGTTGCCGAATACCTCGGTAATTTGACCTTTCCGAATGTTCCATTTGGACTAAGACGATGGCCGATCGCGACTACAGCGCTTATCAGCAAAAAGTCATCAAACGCTACTACGACAACAAGGATCAGATCGACGAGCAGCGTTTAAGCGAACTGGTAACTAATCTCTACCTCGCTCCTCCCAAGAAGCAGGCCAAAATGTGGGAGTCAGCTGAAGAGTTGATGACGCGAATGAAGATTCCAGTGACGCGGATTGACCATGTCATGCAAGCCAAGGATCCAGCGGTGCTGGCCAAGGTCGTTGAAGAACTGGATAAGGGGATTCTGAAGCGAGGCTGAGCGAATGCCCCATGGCCAGATTGCTGACACCGGTCGCCGTAGGCTTATAGTGTTGCAGGTCCTTCCGGCACTCGAAAGTGGCGGCACCGAGCGTGGTGTCATTGAAGTCGCAGAGGCGTTGGTTGCGGCTGGCCATCGCTCAATTGTGATCTCTGCTGGCGGGCGCAAGGTTGTCGAACTCACAAAGCTCGGCAGCGAACATGTAAAGATAGACCTGGGCACAAAGTCACCATTAACTTTGCGTCACATTCCCTGGCTCAGACGATTTCTGCTTGAGCAGAACGTCGACGTTGTTGACATCCATTCCCGGATGCCGGGCTGGATTACTTTTGCCGCGTGGAGAAGCTTGCCTGTCTGTCGTCGACCTGCGCTGGTCTCGACCGTCCATGGGTTCTATTCTGTGAATTCCTACAGCAGCATTATGTGCCGTGGTCAGCATGTTGTCGCAGTCTCGGATTCAGTCGCTGACTACATCCGCCAGAACTATTCCTTTGTGCCAGACGAACGACTTCATGTCATACATCGTGGAATCGATCAGGCAGAGTTTCCTCGGGGCTTTCGACCAACGATGGCGTGGGAATCGGAATTTTTCCATCAATTCCCTGCGGCTGCAAACAAGAAAATTCTGGCAATTGTGGGGCGGATCTCTCGCTTGAAGGGGCATCTCGATTTTATCCGGCTTGTAGGCGAGCTTCGAGTTCATGATCACGATATTCATGGGCTGATCGTGGGGGATGTTGATCCTGGAAAGTCAGCTTATCGGGAAGAGATCAGACAGATGATTGCGACGATGGGGCTACACGACCACGTAACCTTCACCGGACATCGATCCGACGTTCGCGAGATCTACTCTATCTCCAGGGTAGTGCTGTGCTTATCTTCGACACCAGAGTCTTTTGGACGCACCGTTGCAGAAGCCATTTCCATTGGCACACCTGTTGTGGCATACAGCCATGGAGGTGTTGCGGAAATTCTTGCAGCGGAATTCCCGGAGGGAGCAGTGGAGTGTCAGAATTTCGGAGCATTGACAGCCCGAGTTCGTCATGTTCTGGACAGGGCAGACCTATGCATTCCTGGTATCAATCGGTTTGAAAAATCAGCAATGCTGGAACGAACGCTGCAACTTTACGAAGCCGCCAGTGAGCACCGAAACGGTAGTCGTCGAAGTTGAATTGACTTCGTGTAACATGCATGAAAACTGACAACGAACGAGAATCGCGTTTCCTCAAGTCTGATCGCGAAAGTACAATCGGGGGATGAATCGAAAACCGTTACACTCGCTTGAATCGCATCTAAACCGGCGCCGACATTTGCTTCAGCTGGGGCAATCGGGTTTGCTTGGACTTGGATTGGGTTCCTTCATTAACTCAACTTCAGCCCGCGCGGGGGTTGGCAATAACGAGATCCGGTCACGGGCAAAATCGCTGATCATTGTCTTTTGCACCGGTGCCATCAGTCATCACGACACGTTTGACATGAAGCCAGATGCTCCGCTGGAGATTCGCGGGGAGTTCAATCCGATCCAGACTCCAATTCCGGGAACAGTGATCTGTGAGCACCTGCCGAAACTGGCGTCAAGGGCCCACAAATATGCTTTAATTCGCAGCCTGTCGCACAAAGATAACAATCATCTGATGTCCACGCATCATGTGTTGACCGGACATCTGCAGCCAGGCGCATTCTTCGATAAAGTTGCCTCACGTGATGACTGGCCCTGTTATTCCGCTGGATGTGAATACCTGCGACCTCGAACTGATGGTATCCCGAGCGGTGTTAACCTGCCGACATTCCTGATGTCATCACCTTTAACGTGGCCGGGGCAGCATGCGGGCTTTCTCGGCCCCATGTACGATCCGTGGCAGATCGTCGGTGATCCATCGTCAGCAGAGTTCAGAGTTGATGCTTTGACGCTTGCTCAGGAAATTGATGCCGTCCGCCTTGAACAGCGGCGATCGTTGTTGAGCCGTCTTGATCAGACGGCTGCGGTCTCCAGGGACGCCGCAGCCAATCGAATGAACGAAGACCAGAAACTGGCGTTCTCGATGCTGTCCTCCGGTAAGCTTTCACAAGCTTTTGAAATGCATCGTGAGCCATCAAGTGTTCGCGACGCCTATGGAAGACACCCGTTTGGGCAGTCTCTCCTGTTGGCTCGTCGTCTGGTGGAAGCAGGTGTTCCAATCGTTCAGGCCAATATGGGGCCAGTCCAGAATTGGGACAGTCATCAGGCAATATTTTCAACACTCAAGGGACGCTTGTTGTCGCCACTTGATCAAGCAGTAGCCGCTCTTCTGGATGATCTTGAGTCCAGCGGTCGTCTTGCTGATACGATGGTCATATTGCTGGGCGAATTTGGCCGAACCCCGAAAATCAACAAGGAGGGCGGTCGAGATCACTGGGGCCCATGCTTCACCGGGCTGTTTGCTGGAGCAGGAGTGCAGGGGGGGAAGGTCATCGGGCGAACTGACGATATTGCTGCCTACCCAGACTCTGCGGCATACTCGCCGGACGACATTGGAGCGACAGTCTACCAGGCTCTTGGCCTGGAGCCGCACTCCATCGTCCATGACCGAATTGGTCGACCGGTACATCTCAACGAGGGGAAAGTTATTGAAGCCTTATACAACGGCGCTGAAAGCACCTGAAGATCATTCAGTCAATGAATGAAGCCGTTTCAAAAGTCCTGAAATTTGGCCTTCTTGTCGGATCGTTGAAGCCAGTAAACGAATACCAGAGCAGGGCAGGGCACAGGGCATCAGCACAAAAGTGATCAGGGTGTTTCCAGTCGGTCGATGGATCGAAGGAAATCCATTTCAACTTTCGAAACATCACCGAAAGCCGATTGGAAGTCTTTCAGACGCTCTTCAGCGGTATAGTGCTGCAGAGGATCGCGTTCTCCCAGAATCTGAAGATACCGGGTGTATGAACGAGCACGCGCGGGGCTCTCGGTCATGAAATATGTGAACGCCCACGCTGAGCTATACGCATCGAGAGCCTGATTTTGAAATATTTCGTCGCCAGCAACCATGCGTGCCAGATCACCCGGCTGACGGCGCGATTCGTATTCGGTGCTGAACCAGTTGAGTCGATCAGTGTTGATTTTGTCAGCCGCATCGGATGATCCTCGAACACGAATTCCAGGTGCTTCCAGAACTGTGGCGAGTCCTTCAATCACCCATGTTGGCGTCTCACCGATTCGCGAATGAATTCCGATGTTGTAGCCGACCTGGTGAGTCGTTTCATGAACGATTGTGTCTGCCGTCTCGCCCGCGACACCATTCAACATCGCCGCCAGGGTAACCTGATCTGCGGCCAGATTCTCCGGCGTCAGTTTATCCGGCACCGAGACATCCGCACTGGTTGATGAAATAGATCTTTTGCTAACTGCAGTTAGTGCGTTATCGGCATTCAACTTGACAGGATTATCATACAACACGACTCGATTTGACTTGAGCGAGTAGTATCCCCTCAGGTCTTCAGACCAAAGCATCTGGTCACGTCCACAGTACTCTTTGAATTCATCGACAGTATTCAGGACGATTGCAACCATCGTGAATTCCGGAGCGGATGTCTCGAATCCTCGAATGCTGTAAAACGCATCAACTTGTCTGTAGATCTCCTCGAACAAAGTTGAGTAGGCCTTTGCCTTGCCCTTTTTTCCTACGACGACGTAATGTGCTGACACGTGAATGTCATAACCCGATCGAAACTCTGTCAGAAGTTGTTTGCGAAATTCGGATGGCGAGACTCGATGAAAACTTTCGCCGATCACTCGAAATGATGTCAGTCGAGAGATGTGATGAGTGGTTAGTACGCCGAACTCGTCCATAAGAAAACATCGTTCTGCGTCCTTCGCGACAATCTTTCCGGTATAAGTCTGAGACTCATCCTTAACTTCGAGTAATCGCGACTTCGGCTGGGCGCAGGCGACATCTCCGGAAACAAGTGCCGAAACAATCGTAGCGACCAATTGAAGAACGATTAGACATCGGCCTGGCGTACGAAATCGAAAAAGTTTTATGGCAGCAAACGGCATAGACGGCGGTAGTCCGTACGAAGTTTCGGGATGGACGCCACGAAGCCTGGCTTTGGACTTTGTTTCAGGACGCAGAATCCTGACGATTTCTGTGCAAGTTCAGATTAGTGGCGCGCAGAAGGCTGCCGTGCCACATCAAAGCAACATCTGAACACAGGAAGGCAACACAGACACGCCTCGATTGTTGTCAATAGCCAACACTCATTGATGCAAAGACACCCCCACCTTGTTGCTTTTCTGCCACAGCGGTGGATAAGTGATGCAGATTCGCAACAGACCGTAATCAGGTGTGACTCTCGAATCGCTTAATCACTTCACAAGTTCATTGCCCTCACATTCGGCATAATGGCAAAAACACGTCCCCTATGATCTGGAGCAGCAGTTTGGGCCGATCTTCCTGGACTTGCCCTGAAGAAGTCGCGTTCTGGATCTCGAAAAGAATTGAGGGAAAAGAGAACGCACGCGCGATGCCCCGGCGCTGCCTCAGGATGCCTTGAAGACACAGGATGTTTGTCATGCCCCGTATTATGTGGTTGAAGCTGGCTATTGCCCCATTGTTGCTTTCCCTCTGCTCTGCCAAAGCTTCCGGTCAGGATTCGCTCTATGCGATTGCGGAACCTGCATCCTATTTTTCTGCTGGCGCTCAGTATCTTTTCACCACTCGAGACACCAATTTCGTAAGCCCCGGAGCCTTCATAGCCGGGCCGGATTCAGCAAGCGTCGGGTTTGGCGCGGCAGACTTTGGCTATAAGTCAGGCGTTCAGGCATTCCTGGGTTACCACAGTGAAGGCGTTCGAGTTGAAGCAGTTTTTTCAGACTACGGTGCGTGGAATTTTCTGAACACAGGGACACTAACCACTGGGTTGGCCTTCGACGAAGGGATTGGGGGACCATGGGCTGGTGCAAATCAGATTAATCTTACGACGGGCTTTGAAAGTCTGCACGCAGCGGCATCCGCCGGAATGGGGGGAGATGCGGACGAATTTGAAGGGCTGGGGCCGGTTGGCGGGTTTGCCGACGATCTTCCGACATACTCGGTCCTCTACCGTAGCATTATGCAGTCATACGAGGTGAACGTAGTAACTGAAGATCCGGAAGCACGGGTTCAGATTGGACTTGGGTATCGACATATCGGCCTTGATGAAATTGCCAGTGTTGGAATGGAAGGTTCCCTGAGAGCTCTCACTGTGGCCGCTCCGAATGGCGGAATCTCGCACAACAGTCTGACCACTTTCGGCGGCCTCACCCACGTCGCAGGAACGGCCAATGGATTTGAGGACGAGACTTCAAACGCATCCACTCTGCCAGACACACTCCAGATGTTTCATGATGCCCGCACATCAAACAGCCTGAATGGTGCTCAGGTGGTTCTGAGTGAACAGTTTATGTACTGGAAGGGGTGGACTATTGATGGAATTGCAAAGGCCGGGGCTTACCACAATCAGGTAAAAGCCAGTGTGTCGGAAACCTATATTGGTACCGACCCGGGACCAGGTGGCGACTCCTCAACATACGGTCGAACATTTACGGATACCAAGTCTCAACTGGCCTTTGCTGGTAGTGTTGGCCTGCAGTCAAACTTTCCCCTGAGTGATCATTGGAGTCTGATTAGCGGCTACGAATTGACCTACATCTACGGCGTCGCTCTATCTCCGGAGCAATATGCAGGTGTTACGGGGCCCACTTTCGTGACGCGAACATTTAATGCCGACACGCACGGTGAAATCATCGCGCATGGTGGCAACGCAGGTCTTCAGTTCAGTTATTGATCCATGAGCTGTCGATGACGATCTTCATTCTGGATCTGGACAACACGCTCTTCGATACTCGGTCTATTCCAGCCGAGCTTACCGGTCGTCTGCATTCCCGCCTGCGACAGGCGAATGCAGAGTGTCATGCCGTGTCTTCAGAAGTTCTTGAGCAAGCAATCAACGACACATGGTATGCTCCCTTCTCGGTAGTGTGTGAACGCTACTCACTGCCCCGAACTTTCCTGGCCATCTGGAATGATTGGCAGGAAACAGTCTCCTTCGATCGGCCGCTCGTCCCCTATCCGGATGTGATGAGGTCGCTTCAAATACTTCGCAATCAGGGACATCTGCTTTGCCTGTTGACCTCAGGCTATCGAAGATTCCAGCGAGCCAAAATCGAAGCCCTCAGAATCACTCAGCTCTTTGATGAAATTCACATCGACGCGGTCGACGAATTGTGCTCGGGAAAGGCAGCGATTATCTCGGACCTGCTTCTATCAAGGAACTGGAATCGCAAAGATCTGCTGATCGTTGGTGACAGTGCAACCAACGAGATCGCTGCAGGCTTACGTCTGGGGATCTCCACGATTCAAATCCTGCGTCCAGGGGTTGTTGCCACCGATCTGGCTGGTCGTCACATTCACTCGCTGCTTGAGCTGTGCCACGACACCGCATCTCATTGAAGTAAAGCCACTTAGAGATCATATACCCCGTGTGAATCCCGTGACGCAGTGGTTTCAGGCGGAATGCCAGAAGCGTTGGTGCATCGCTTGACGTCCAGCGAAGGTTGACGACACTTCCTGAGATTGACGGCTTGCCGAGAGCTAACGTGACTTAGGAGGTGCTGGTATGTGCATGCGATATTTGAGTGTCTGTGTCTGTCTGCTTTTGAACATGTCGTCAGGAATTGCCGGAGACTGGGCTCAATGGCGCGGCCCAAACCATAACAACGTCGCTGCTGCTGGACAGACGGTTCCTGCTGAGTGGAGTGAGTCGAAAAATATTGTATGGAAAGCCAGTGTACCCGGCCGTGGTCATGCGTCGCCCACCATCGTCGGAAA
>CANHVD010000108.1 GCA_947463775.1 Planctomycetaceae bacterium
CGTACACATCGGACGATATGTCAATGAGCCGAACACCAGCCATAAACCGACAAGGATCACTGCGCCGATCAGTCCGAGTCGCCCGATCGATCCGGCTGCGAATGTTTTCTGCAACGATTCCTTCGCAGCGAATTTCACTTGCTGCTGAAGCGGGCGAGTCGCTCGATCCAACATTCGCAACGCGTGACCGTACGGTTGGAGTGTGCGTGTGAGCGAGGAGAGTTCGTCTTTCGTAAATGGACGAGTGGTCGTTCGTCGCAGGCTGATGACCGCTGTCACGCCATCGCTGTCCGACAGCGGAATTGAGCAGACGCTGGCTGCTCCCGCTTCCGCCGACCATCGTCGATGAATCGGCAGTAAAATAATGTCCGTCCCTGGGGGCACTGGAGAGGCAATCAGGCTTCCGAAGTCCAGGCATTCTTCCATTGCCTGAGTCATCATCGCGACGCCGGGACTGGAGGTCTTGAAATCACTTAATCCGGAAATAGCGAGCACCTGAATCCGTTGTCCGGAAGTCATCCCAAACGCAACCTGTTCGGCTCCGCATTGGTTCGCCAGAGCATTAACGATCGAATAGGCGAACTCCCGAGGCGAACTGTGCCCCGCAATCTTGCCGAGTGCAGTCGGGTTTATGTTATGTGAGAGACGTGGGGATTCATCCGCAGACGTCACAGCGGCCGCAGACGTCACAGCGGCCGCAGACGCCACAATGGCCACAGCAGGGATCGGGCCTGAAGGCACTGCACCGGACGACGGGAGCGACATCAATGGCGAAGAACTCTTTGCCGGGCTCGGCAAGGCACCAGTTCCCGCTGTTTCAATACCAACCGGAGTACTCAATGGCCCGTCGCTGGCCCTTTGTTGCGAGGGAACAACAGGACGCAGTGATAGATCAGTGACTGCAGGCGATCGGTCCACGTCGCTCGAAGCGGTCATCGCTCGCAAAGGCGAATCCGCGAAAGATGCAAACCGATTTGCGGCAAGCTCCGCCAGTCGCAGCGCTGCCACTGTCGCCAATGTATTAAGCTGCGAAACCAGCAACTCTCCGTCTTCCGGACGCCCCATGATCAGCATCGTGATCGCGCCGTCGGGGATTCCGGACTCCTGATCAAGAATAGCCGCAGAGGCTACGAAGATTGACTGTCCCTCTCGTTCAAAAGTCTTTGATCGGGCTGAGTGATCGGGATCGGTTTGAACCTCGATCGCCAGCGGCCCGAGCCATTTTTCGCTGAACTTCTGCGCCAGCTCTTTGGGCATCGAGGGGACGGTTTGAAGAGTAATCTCGGTTCGTTCCCGGATTCGAAAGTCTAATCGCGCGGCAGCAGTAGAGAAATTCTGACTGACAAACTTCAGAAGCACCGCGACAACATCACTTCGGGAGCTGAAGTTGCGAAGCTGATTCTTCAGGGCGGTGGACTGTGCCTGGAATGCCGCCGCAATCTGCGGCGTCGCGTGCATTGGTCCGGGATTGGATTCCGTTGTCGTTGATTCGGCCATGGTGCTCAGTCAATCCGGAATCTCAGTCACAATCATCGTCAGGCGACACGTGGCAACCCGGCAGGCAATTCTCCTCACACGCAAACTAACGAAGCGAGTGGGGCCTGCAATGGAGTAGGTGCTCTCGTCTGGTTCGGACAGATGGGGCAACGACTTGAGCTGAGTTTGCTTCGCCGCCACAAGTACCGGCAAATACTGCCGATTGTAATTCTGACCGAGACTCTACCTGCGGCAAAAAGACGGATCCATCAGTGCAGCCCGTCAATCCGCAATCGGGAGCCCTGGTGCACATTCGCGAAGTCGCAGATTCGTCTGTGAATAAATAGTGGAAACAGAGGAAACAGAGAGGTGTTCATCCTGATGTCGGTCTGATCTCTGCTCCCTCTGTATTCACTACGCTCTCGTCCGTGATCCGCACTGCTGTGACCCTGGCACCAGCCGCGTCTTGCGGTGGCTGCTTACGTGGCGAGATTACTCGCATCGAGGGCAGTGCGACTGAATTTTAGAGCGGGTGCCCTGGACCGCATTAAACAGAAAACGGGGAGGCATTCTGTCTAAGACGTTCCCGGACACCCGTCGTTCAAGAAGAACGCTCGCTGCGGAGAAAGCTCATGGGGATAGAGCAACAGCGTGCGAACTCACCTTGATTCTCCTTTGCTATCGTGACATCCATGTCATGATCGCAAAGACACCACACCAGAAGAGGGACGTGGCAAATGCAATTGATGTCCATGCAACGGCCACCAAATGACTGGGCCTTGATTCGTGAACAATCTGTTCGGGAGAGAACATCGAGAACTCGTTGTCGTCGGAAACTCGTCTTCGAGACACGGGCAATTCCTGAGATCGAAAGCGGCAAAAGATCTTTTCAGAAACCAAACCGGTGCCGAATAGTTTCCGGGGGGTACGGCACTCAGCTCCATCTTCCGGCGAACCGGTCTGACTTCTGAAACAGCTCGAAAGTTACTGTGGGGTTCAGTTCCCTTCTGCTTTCATAACTGCACGGAGTTAAGAAATATTGACACGCCTTGCTCCTGAAAACAGCCCGGAACAGGAAGCATCCGCGCTCGCAACGAATTGTTGCCATAGTGCAACACAACCTGATGACTCATCGCACCACGAAGGAACTCCCCGGTGCCAGAGTTGTGCGAAGAAAGCGTGGCAGCCCGAGACCGAATCCCGGACAAACCGGAAATCACCCGGACGACGGGCTCTCAAGACCACTTATCTCGATTCTTCTGAAGCCTGCTATGGAACTGCGGGCTTGACCGGAGGCCGATGACGCAGGATTTCTGCGTGAAAATCGCCAAGACTGTGCCAAATCGCGGGCTGCCCGAGATCAACTTCGGCAATTACCACATCGCCCCAGCCTTTGGCTTTTGCGACCGGTCGCCCATCGCGACCGTAGATGGCGGTAATCATCCAGTTAGAGGCGATGTCAGAATACGTGCTGCTCACAACATACACATGATTTTCACAAGCACGGGCGGAAGCCAGCAGAGGATTGCAGCCCCAGACCGGGAACGCAATCACTTCCGCGCCACGGTTGCTGAGTTCTCGGGCGACTTCCGGATAGAAGCCGTCATAGCAAACCATCATTCCAACTTTGCCAAAGCGAGTTTCAAAGACGGGGTAGTCGTCACCGGCTTCAACGCCCGCATCAATCTCCGTTCGCGGCAACGCGACCTTGCGATACTTCCCGACGACTTTCCCGTCAGGACCAATCAGAACCGCCACATTGAAGATCCGATGCTGCTCACGCTCCACCAACCCAGCCACGATATACAGATCATGCTGTTTAGCCAGAGTGCCGAAGTAGTCCGTCGATGGCCCCGGAATGGTTTCGCCACAATCGGCCATGGAACGCCCCGAATTAAAGTACGTCAGCGTTTCGGGCAACACAACAAAATCGGCTTTCTGCTCCGCCGCCTTTGCAATCAATGGCGCGAACTGCTCACACTTATCGGCGTTCGACGTGCCCGCAGCCGGTCCAAAGTGAACGGTCGCTAAACGAACCTTGCGAGACTTCGGAGTTTCGATCGCCGCCAGTCGAACTTCGGACCATTCCACAGAGGCTTGATCGGCCCAGCGATACGACAGTTCAATGCGTGCCTGAGTTGCCGACGGAGGACATCGAAACACTCCTTCGACGGTTGTCCAGCCGTCGATCTGCTCCGGGCCATCGGCCGGATACTCGGGTTCAGATTGCGGCTTCTCGCCTTCTCGATAAGTGGTCGTCGCTGCAAAATCATGAACAGCAGCACGCCCCTGGGCATCCTTCCAGAAAATACGTGCGACGGCCGTTCGGCGAGGATATTCGACGTTCACTACTTTTCGGAGTGCAGAGAAGTGGTAAGTCCGGCCACCTTCGACGGCAATCGTTTTCTCCCACCAGCCGTGCAGACCTTTTCGTTGATCAGAACTCGTCAACAGACTGCCGGATTGATCGGGCCCCCCCTTCGGCAGGAACTTAAACTCAGGCAAAGCATCTTCACGCGGCCCGGTATGCGTCCAGCCATCAGCAGACCCAGAAATCAATCCATCCGATGCGATCAAAGACCCTGAGAGAAGTAGGCTGATGAGGAACGTTCGAATCACCATCTTCAGAGTCCTTTGCAACATTCAGAATTGTCTACGCACACGCCAGAGCCTCAGCCCCCGACAGTTGGGGTGTTGCTCGAAGGGCTCGCGCCCTGCCGCGTGCCAGTTGATTTACGACAACATCTTCTGAGCCCATTCACCGAGTGCCTTCTGAACATCCTTCATCGCCGCGTCACCGGCAGCACGAGCAGCCTCCAGATCGCCGTTCATGAGATCAGACTGACAGAAGAAGTAAAACTTAATCTTGGGTTCCGTGCCAGATGGTCTGCCAGCAATCTGAATTCGTACAGGCTGCGATTCATCCGACTTGTAGATCAACAGATCACCGCGAGGTTGTTCAATCGTCCCCGCGCTTTGGCCCGACGGGATGGAAATCCGACGACCCGTTTTGTAGTCCGCAGCTTCAGTAAATCGGACTGCACCAAACTGTGCCGGAGGAGCGTCGCGCAGAGTCTGCATCAGACCATCAATCTTCGCTTTCCCGGTGGGACCTTCACAATAGATGGATTTCTGACCTTCACAGTAATAACCGCATTCGCGATACAACTGGTCCAGCTGATCGAGCAAAGTCCGACCTTCGGATTTCAATTCGCCGGCGAGTTCCAGAATGTACAACGCGGCGACACTGGCGTCTTTGTCGCGACAAAAATCACCAGCAAGAAAGCCGATCGATTCTTCAGTCCCGAATACAAAATGGTCGGTGCCATTTTCTTCCATCGTCTGCGCGATGTACTTAAAGCCGACGAGCAGTTCACTGAAGCAACGGGCTCCGTGAAAAGCGGCCACTGCTTTTGTCAGAGGCGTCGTCACCAGAGTTTCCACCACATAATCCTGAGGTGAAAACCGTCCGGACGCTTTTCGTTTGCGGAACAGATAATCGGTGATCAAGGCTCCCACCTGATTACCACTGAGCGATGTGAACCCGCCCGAGCTATTGCGAACCATAACCCCCAGACGATCCGCGTCCGGGTCGGAGGCGAGAATCAGGTCCGCGGGATTATTCGTCGCCTTCACCCAATCAATCACCGGATCAAAGACTTCCAGGTTTTCCGGATTCGGAGCATGCTTGGGCACGTTCGGAAAATTTCCGTCAGGCGTTCGCTGTGGCTCAAAAATATCCACTGTCGAATACCCGGCTGCCTGAATCACGGCATACACATTCGTCTCACCAACCCCATGCAGAGGAGTAAATATGGCTCTGATAGTGCGGTTGCTGGATTCCGACAACTTCGCAACTCGCCCGACATACTCTCGATCAACGTCCGCACCAATAATCTTGATGCGACCGTCCGCCACTGCAGCAGCAAAATCCACTGTCGGAATGTTCTCTGCTCGTTCAACTTCGCTGACGATCCCTTTGTCGTGCGGCGGAATAACCTGCCCGCCGTTACTCCAGTACGCTTTGAATCCGTTATCTGCCGGCGGATTATGAGACGCCGAAATCATGACTCCAATGTTACAACCCAGATACCGGACGGAAAACGACAGAGCCGGTGTGGAGCGATAGCTGTCGAACAGAAACACCTTTAATCCATGCGCAGCGAAGGTGCAGGCGGTGATTCTGGCGAAGTGAGCCGAATTATTGCGAGTGTCATGAGCAATCACGGCTGAGCCGCCGGTTGTACACCCGGTGGATCGCAGATAAACGGCCATTCCATGAGCCGATTCAGCAATCGTTCGATCATTAATTGTCGCCGGTCCCATTTCTCCCATTGGACCGCGTCGTCCACCAGTGCCGAACGGAATTGCGGTCCAGAACATTTCATCCAGCTTTGACCATTCGCCAGCACGGATTAACGTTTCCAGACGTGGTCGATACTGAGCCACACATTCGCGAGTCAGCCATGACTTCAGATTAGCGGGAGAATCAGCCGTCAGCTTGCCTGCTGCGGCAGCGGTGTCGATAAGCGTAAACAACTCGGTAGTCATCAATCCCGTTTCCTGAATTGGTCCAGTGCGTTTCTGTGTTTGGCCTGTTCCCCGAAAACCGAAGTCTATCGTTTACTCCTGCTCATGCCACCACCGGCCCCACCTGTGTCGATACTGGTAGATTGAAAACGGGGACATTCTACTTTTCCAATAAAGTCGAATCGCCCCGTTTTTATGGGCAGGTTTCCGGTTGTCACCAAACCGGGGCGGTTGCGGAAGTGGCTCGAACCATTCACACTAGGCCCCGCGGTGACTCGAGACTCAACTGATTTGGTATCGTTTCACAGCCTGATCGTTTCTGAAATCCGGCATGAAGGAATAGTCCACGGGCCGCGATCCTGAAACGCAGTCAATTTCAGAACCCGGCGAACAGGCAGCGCCGTGCCGCTTTTGTCAGGTCCACTAACGATAACCATTGATCAAAGATAGCCATGTCAGCGATTGAAACATTTGAAACAGAATTGAAAAAGAGTGTTGGCGGCTCCGCGGAGTCCGGCACTTTCTCTTCGTCACAGGTTCTGGATGCCGTCGAGTCCACCTTGCTGGCTCAGAAGGATTATCATCGACTGTTTGATGCGAAGCTGATGCGAGTTCGCCAGAGCCTGGGCATGCCGGTGACGCAGCCGACTTCTCTGAAAGATATCCCTGCCGAGCATGAAGTCGCCTTCCGCGAAGCTTACACGAATGCGGCTCGCGAGATCGGTCAGTTGTTTCTGAATGACGCTCAGCTCGCCGATGCCTGGGCCTATTTTCGGACCATCAACGAAACAACTCCGGTGCGTGACGCTATCGCGAAGCGAGCGACGGAGATCGGATCAGAACCGGGGCCTCAGCTCGATGAATTGCTTAACCTGGCCCTGTATGAAGGGGCTCATGTTGTCGAAGGTCTGAAGCTATTGCTGAAGTCTCACGGAATCTGCAACACGGTCACTGCCATGGGCCAGTTGCTGGCTCAGATGACGCAGGATGAACGCCGTCAGGCTGCGACCGTAATGGTGCGTACGATCTATTCCGATCTACAGCACAATGTTCGGCGCGATGTCGAGCGACGTCAGCCAACGTTGAAGCCGGGCCTGAGTCTCGGCGAGCTGATTCGCGGGCGAGAATTCCTGTTCGCCGAAGGAGCTTACCATGTGGATGTGTCGCATCTGCACTCGATCGTCAGCTTTGCTCGACACTTGCTGCCCAGCGACCCGGAACTGAAGCAGGCGATCGAACTCAGCCAGTACGGTGCTCAACTGGCCGAACAACTTCGGTACCCCGGCGATGTACCGTTCGATGATTATTATGCGGCCAATGAATACTTTCTCAAGGCCGTTGCGGGGATGGGTGTGGATGAGTCGATGCAATACTTCATCGACCGCCTGAATCAGGAACCAGATGCCGCCGACAAACGCATGATTGCCTTTGTACTGGTTGATCTCGGGCAACGCGTGGATCGAGTCAACATGGCTCTGGATGCGGCTGCTCCTCATGTCAGCCGGCTCGAAGATCCAGCAGGCTTCTCGTTCACATCTTATTGCGTGAGTGCGAAACGACTCGACACATTGCAGGCGGCTGCTCGTGAGAACGACGATGTGCTGGCAATGGCGACGGCGTTGCTGATGAAGGGGAAAGGGTAGAGGGACGTTTTCGGTTTTAGAAATGCGGCGCGTGAAAAAAGCTCGCCAGGCTTTGCAGCTGGCGAGCTTTTGACCGGGACAACTGAGCCGGATCGTTACTTCTGCGTTGAGACGCAGTAGAGATGTTTGCTGGAGCGAATGAAGATCTGGCCATTGCTGATTGCCGGGGTGGCACTGAAGTCTTCGGCGTCGGCTGTCAGACGATTGGTCGCCAGCTTTTCAAAGGTATCGCCAGCCTTCAGTACATGGATCTCTCCCGCGCGAGTGACGTAATAGATCTTGCCATCGCCGATAACGGGTGATGAATAATCCGAGCCGCGACCGCCCCCGAAACCGCCTCGACCTCGTCCACCGCCTCCAAAACCACCACCCGGAGGCTGTCCGGGGGCGCCTTGTCCGCCTGCGGCCGGGTCACCACCGGGCCGACCAGCAGCTCCCGCTTCTCCCGGACCACCCGCAGCACCACCCTGTAGCCGCGCCTGGAAGATTTCTTTGCCGTCAGCGGCATTCAGGCATTTCGCGGTTCCGCCGGAGATAAGGTACATGCGTCCTTCGTAAATCAGCGGGGTTGCGAAGCGATTGCTGTCTTTCCCGGACCAGACAACATTGGACGCAGTCACGTCGCCTTTACCACCGGCCTTAACGGCGATCGACCCACCGCCTCGACCTTCCACTGCGTAGATCATTCCATCGGAGACGACGACGCTGGAATTGAACTGGTCCGTGGCCATTGCGGTGCAGTACCACTTGAGTTTTCCGGTGGCTGGATTGATCGCCCAGATTTCATTTGGAGCACCAATCACAACATCCGTACGTGTCTCGTCGATTTGCGACAGAGCGGGAGTTCCCCAGACATTGCCAAGGCCATCGCTCTCGGACTTCCACAGTTCTTTGCCTGTTTTCTTATCCAGACCAACGACGGCTCGCGTTTCCGGCCCAGCGGGAACGATCAATACATCATTAACCACGATCGGGCTCGAAGAGGATCCCCAGGCTCGGTCGTCGGATTGAGTGCCCACGCTGGCATGCCACAGGTCTTTTCCATCGAGGTCATACGCGTAAACGCCGGACTTGCCGAAGAACACATAAACGTTCGTGCCGTCGGAAACAGGAGTATGCGATGCATAACCATGCTCCGGAACTCCCATGCCAGTGTATTCGTCTTCTGGCAGAACAGCATCGATGGTCTTTTCCCAAAGCGTTTTCCCCGTGGCTCGTTCGAAACAAACCAGATGTCGCTTCAGAGCTTTCATGTCACCAGGATTCTGGCGATCAATTCCATACCCGGAGTAGCACGAGACCAACACTTTGTCGCCGACAACAATCGGACACGACACACCCGCGCCTGGCAGATCGACTTTCCACTGCAGATTCTCTTTGTCGCTGAATGTTGCCGGCAGCGGATCCGCATCGGGACTGATCCCGGTGCCGTTGGGACCTCGAAAACGTGTCCAGTCTGACGCATTGACGGTTGCAAATGACGCAACACTGAGTGCTCCCGCGATAAAGCGTTTCCACGCACCAGATTTGACTCGAGGAATAACCATCAGTGCTCCAGAATGAAGAAGGAATCAAAGAATGAATAAGTCAGAAATGAATCGAACACCATGACTTATGAGATCAGCCGACCTCAAGACGGCGATATCTCACGGGGCAGCGAACGAAAGAAGCCCGAACCTCCGAGGAAGCCGGGCTTTGAATAACATCCGTTGAAAAAATGACCGCGGTCCAACGGATTGTCGAGCAAGTTTCACTGTCTAACCCGTGGCCGACAGGCCTGATTTTCTTCGCTCCAGGTCTGCCGGCCACGGGTTAAACTCAACAAAACTTACCACTGATAAGCAATTAGATCCGTGGTTCCTGATGTTCACGAGATTTCTCGCCACGGTCTCCATCGGGGCGGTGACGATCCGTCCCATGTTCGCCATGTTCACGGTGGTCTTCTTTGTCACCATGTTCTGGTTTGCGATTCATTTCTCCATCTGGACGATGATCACCGTCTGGCTTGTGATGACCATCCGGCTTGTGAGCCTGATGCAATGGTGATCCCTGATGAAGCATCGGAGGGCCTCCGCGTCGTGATAGCTGAGGACGACTGTGATCCGCATCAGGGCCGTTGCCTGGGCCAGAATGAGGTGGCATCATCATTGGAGGATGGTGAGATTTCTCGACAGCGTCTGCCAGCTTCTGAAACTCGCCGCGTGACAGATTTCCATCGTGATTCTGATCAAGCAACTCGAAAATGATGCCGGTCAGAACAGAACTTCCTGGCCCATGAACAGACGGTTGACCAGGCTGCATGCCGGGCCTGCCGCCAAACGGTGAACCGTGGCCAAACATTCCACCAAAGTGCGGCATTCCCATGCCCATCATCGGAGGATGAAATCCACCCGGGCCCTGCGGACCATGCGGAGGCGATGGCTGCTTTCCATGTTCTGGCGGACCCTGATGAGGCGGTCCTTTGTGTTCTGGCTGCGGTTTGTGCTCGCCGGGGCCCTGATGACGTCCGGGGCCGCCAGGACGATGGGCTTCTGGACGTCCGGGCTGTGCTCGTCTCCCTTCGACAGAGCCGCCTTCGGGCTTCGGATGATCGCCTTCTCTGCGCTTACCTTCGCCACGCTCTTCCTCGCGTCGTTCATGGCCACGACGTTCACTATCTCGACGTTCTTCTCGATCATCGTCGTCGTCGTCATCATCTTCTTCTTCGTCGTCTGTGCTCAATACCACCGGTGTGGCCAGAAACCGACCGTCGGCATGAGCGATCAACTGAAAAGGCATCGCAGACGACATAGAATGGAGTGATTCCGGGCGAGCCTCAGAACCGACCAACAGCGGCGCGAGCGAAAGGCACAAGTGCACAGACAACATACGACTTCTCCATAAGGGATCTGGGTGGGAGCATTCGACTCAAGGACGAAGCCCGGAGAGATCTGTAAAAAAACTGGTGATCTCTCGTAGCTGACCGTCCGTGTCAGGATCTAACCCCGCAGCTCGCGCGTGGATTCGCGGGTTGATGCGATTTTAGCGATAAAAACGAATACTGGGCCATCTCCGACGCCAGAAACATCGTGAACTCAATACAGAATTCCCGCGATGCAGGCCGTCATGCAGCACGCCAAAGTCCCGCCCAACATCGCTCGGAAAGCGATTTCCGTCAGCTCTTTCCGGCGTTCCGGAGCTAAGGCACCAATCCCGCCGATCTGGATCCCGATCGAAGCGAAGTTGGAAAATCCACAAAGTGCGTAGGTCAGGATAACGACCGCTCGATCTGACAAAGGGCGGGCTTCGGCAGCAAGACGGTTCCATTCGCCAAGCTTTTCGTACGCAACAAATTCAGTTGCAACCAGTTTCAGCCCCAGCAGTTCACCGGCCGGGGCACATTCTTTCCATTCGATTCCCATCAGCCACGCTATTGGAGAAAAGACAGCACCAAGAACACTGGTGAGCGTCACGGACTGGCCTGGATATCCAACCTGCGTCAATAACCAGCCGGAGATATGCTGGAGTCCGTAATCGAACATCGCTATCAAGCCCAGAAACGCAATCAGCATCGCCCCAACATTTAATGCCAGTTGAAGCCCGTCGGCAGTGCCATTTGAAGCCGCTTCGATGATATTGCCGGTTGTCCTGGGCATCTCCTGTTCGGACACGCCAAGCGTCTCAGGAACATCAACTTCCGGCTGCAGAACTTTCGCAATCAGCAACCCGGCGGGTGCGGAGATAACTGAGGCAGTCAGCAGATGAGCGGCACTGATGCCCATCGTGATGTACGCTGCCATAACGCTGCCAGCAATCGTGGCGAATCCGCCGACCATAATGGACATCAACTCTGATCGAGTCATCTTGCCAATATAGGGCCTGACCACGAGCGGAGCTTCGGTCTGCCCTACGAAAATATTGGCCGCGGCAGACAGACTTTCAGCCCCTGAAATCCCCAGAGTCACCTGCATGATGCGACTGATAAATCGCACCACAATCTGCATGATGCCAAGATGGTACATCACCGCCATCAGGGCCGAGAAGAAAATGATCGTCGGGAGAACTCGAAACGCGATGTAGTGTTCTTCATAGCCTTTACCAAAGACCATACCGCTGCCAGCATCAACGAAACTCTGCACCTGAGTAAAGAAATCACCAGTGCTCTGGAAGATCGCCAGACCCGGCTGCGTCTTCAGAATCAACAGCGCAAACGTCATTTGCAGCAGAGTACCGGCCAACACAATCCGCCACGGAAAACGAGTTCGATGAGAACTCATCAACCATGCAAAGAAGATCATGGCAACATATCCGAACCCGGCAACAACCTGATGCATTTCGTTCTTTCTTCAACAAGCAATATACCGCCCGCGAACCCCTCTCGTGTCAGGGCCTGAATCGCCGTGAGTTGGGAGACAACTCCGTCAGAGGCCGCGATGGTTCAACCGAGATGGTGACCACAAAGCTTCCGCTTCTGCTACCGCAATCTATCGAGCCTTTAGCAGCAACGCGAGCGTCGCAGAAAGAGTGGCCGAAGGAAACGAAAGTCCCATGAAACCTTCAGCCCCAGGAATC
>CANHVD010000109.1 GCA_947463775.1 Planctomycetaceae bacterium
CGGTGCCGGCGGCGGGCTCACCTGCTACATGGAGGACGGCCATCTGGTCTTTGAATACAACCTAATGATCATCGACCGATCGATCGCTCGGTCAGCAGAGAAGATCTCTGCTGGCAAACACACGATTGTTGTAAACACATCGCTGAAGGCGCCAAAGGCAGGAGCACCGGCCGACATTGTGCTTTCCGTAGACGGCAAAGAGATTGCTCGAACGACAGCGAAAATGACGGTCCCCGCGGCCTTCACCGCCAGCGAGAGTTTTGACGTCGGCACGGATCTCGGGTCCACAGTCTCGAGGGACTATTATGATCGACGGCCATTCAAATTCGACGGCCGCATCCGCGAAGTTCGCGTGAAACTTGATTGACACGGTCCTTATTTGAGGCCCGATTACTGGCTAACAAAACCGCCGAAAAGAAGAGTCAGCGTTCTCTACCATATGAGTAATTCAACCGCTTCGAAGCCGCTCCGGTGGTCAGGACCGGAGTGGCTAGCTGGACGTTGCTTGACTGCTCCGGTCCGACACTCAAATGAACTCAACAAACCGATTTTTACGGTCACAGGTCGCCGTTTACAGTTCACGAGTTCCGCAGCCGAAACGATGGATGGTTTGCCCTCACGAAGATTCAACAATGATTGCTTTCGCCGCGCAACGGCAGAATCCAGCCTTCACGTGTTTGAATCTCCTGAGTAAGCAATAGCATCGAAGTCTGCCGCTTTGGTTTTTCGGGCTGATCTCAATTGTCAATCCGCCCGTACGCGAATACGAATTGATAACGCCACCAAACTTCGAATTGCAGGTCATGTCGTTGATGAGCACTATCCGCCATTCTTCTGGTGACGCAGTGAAATCTGTCGGCGCAGTGCCTTGTGAAATCCAAGCCACGGCGACAGCAAAAATACAGAAACACGAGCCGGTACACTCGACAGGTCATTTGCTGTCCACATTGGCTTGGATAGGGAATCACTTTACCAGAGTGTGTCCGTATGGATCCTGAGAGATTCGTCGCATGATCCTTTGCTACGCTTCGGGCAGGGATCGATGTCATGTTCCTTCTGGATCATCTTCATGGTCTGCCGGGAGATAGTTTTGATCCATGGTTTTCTGAATTCCCCGAGCATCCCTGTGCAGCCCCAATTGTTTTCACGGGCCAACTTCAGCACTAATTCTCGCGGTTCATCCATCGTTCGAGGTCGACCGGGTTTTGGGTCGCTGACCACCACCTTGATCAACACAGAAGCTTGATCAACACAGAAGGCAAACGCTGGCCATTCTTTCAATTCGTGGTTTTGAAGCGCGTTCGACTGTAATCCGCAGACCCAAAAAGGACTTTTTCTGAACTCAATGGATCGCCGTTTCGCACCCTGTATTGAGACAGATTCTTAAGGAACCGGATTGCTGCCCTTTACGAAAAACGATACGCTCAGTTAGACATCACAATCAAGCAATTGCCGGTGCAAATACTGCGAGCAACACAGTCCGCCATCATTGTCCGGCCGCCCCGATGCCGCTACAGCTCGCCAAGCTTCACTGCAGTTTCTGCTCTTGATCTCATAGTCTTATCCCGGTGGGCACCCGAATCTGTTGACTGACATTCTGTCAGACACCTGTTTTCCAAGCGTTCTAACGAGGCGTAACAATGAAATTCATGCGAGAAGCTTTCGTTCGAGTTTGGCGAGACACCCGATTTCCTCGAAGGCATCAGGCCCGAACCCGTGACAAGCTCAGACTTCTGCAGCACGAGCAGCTTGAACAACGATGCGTGCTGACTCTCCCGGCCACACAGAATTTCGCTGAGGGCGATCTGGTGGTTTATAACGGCCCGACTGTCGATTTGGTAAACGACACCCCCGCGTTTGATGCGTTCATTGATTTCGCCGGTGATGTAGATTCCTATTTCTTTGCCCCCCAGTTTACTGGAACGTACACGATTGACGTGGGCGACTTTGGAAATACCTCCGATCCTGAGGTCGCGGTTTACGTTGCCAGTACAGGGGCACGTATTGGTTACAACGACGACGTGTCGGCGTTCAATGATGATGCGAAGTTGACTATCAATCTCACTACAGATGTTCGCTACATCATTGCCGTGGGGGATGAGCCAGCGACGACGGCGGGCAATGTTTCGATTATCGTTTCTGCCCCCCTCAGGTCGGGCTCGCTCTTATTGACCCCCGATGCCGTTGGTGACGCTTCAGCCTCAGTGGTGTTGGATGTCCCGACCGACATCGACTACTACTCGATCACGGCCCCTGCTGACGCGAACGGGGTCTTAGCAATTTCGGCAGCGGCGGCGACATTTACTCAGCGACTGGCCCTTTTTAACTCCTCCGGGACGCTGCTCCAGGGGCCGCTTACTTCGCTCAATATCTCGAACGCGGTTCCCGGTCAGGAATACCGCATCGCGGTGTATTCAAGCAACTACGCAACCTCTGGTTCGATGGACCTGCTTGTCAACTTCGCCACTGAGCGCCCGGACATCCGCATGACGAGTGCGACGGGTAATGGGGGCACCGGAATCGCTGTTTCGTATGAGATCGCAAACGGCAACGTAGCGCCCTTCAATATTGACATTTTTCAGTCCAATGATGGACTGATGGACAACGGCGATACGCAAATCGGCACGTTCGCTCCGGGTCCTGCTGACCGTACAGTGGGAGTTCACACGGTCAATCTGACACTCGGGAGCGGTATTACCCTGCCCGGTGCCGGAATCGCTGACCTGAATACCGACTATCGTCTGCTGTTTACTGCAGACAGTGCGAACCTTGTCGTTGAGCCCGACGTCGATCCACGGAACGAAGATAATACGGTGGCGTTTGCAGGAGTCTATCATCAGCCTGCCGGGCCGGTGATGGCATTCGGATCGGATTCTGCCGATACCGTCACGGTCACACCCAATGGGCTCAACGTTGAATTGAAATTCGGCACCCTGAATACCGCGACTTATCCGACATCTGACGTCACGCAGTTCCGCCTGCGAGGCGCTGGTGGTGATGATATCTTTAATTCAGGGGCCGCCAGTGCGACGATGAGCATTCCTCTTGCGATCTGGGGTGGTGCAGGTCTCGACACAATGCAGGGCGGCGATGGCAATGACACACTCTCTGGCGGTGCCGACAATGACCTTTACGTCTTCCTGCCGTCCGAGTTGGTTGAATCCGATACGATCGAAGAAGCTCCCGGTGGCGGTCGCGATACGATCGACTTCAGTCAGTTGTCCACTGCCGTTACGCTGAATCTGGGAACGACGGCCGCTCAGGGCGTGAACCTGGGAAGACTATTAACGCTGACATCGTCATCAGGCATAGAAGACGCGACCGGTGGTTCTGCGGCGGATTCACTGATCGGCAATTCAAACGCCAATCAGCTGTCCGGCTTCGGCGCTGGCGATACGCTGAACGGCGGTGCCGGGAGTGATACTCTGCTTGGCGGGCAGGGTGACGACGTCTACATCTTCGGGACAGCCTCGAGTTCCGAAGTCGATGCTGTTACCGAATTGCCGAATGAGGGCACCGATACCTTGAGTTTTGCAGGCCTGACCACAGCCGTCGTGGTGAATCTCGCGTCCACGTCGATTCAACCGGTGCATACAAATCGTACGCTAACGCTTAATTCTGCTGTTGTGATTGAGAACCTCATCGGTGGCACTGGTGCTGACACGCTGTTCGGCAACAGTCTGGTCAATACTGTGACCGGCGGTGCCGGAGACGACAAACTCATTGGTGCCGGCGGCAACGACTTTCTGCTCGGTGGAACCAATAACGACACCTATGTACTTGCTCCGGCCACCGCGGCGGAAGCAGACGAGGTGACGGAGAATGCCAATGAGGGCATCGATACTCTGAGCTTCGCATTTCTGACGACAGATGTCGTGGTGAACCTTGCAACGACGTCGATTCAGCCTGTGCATACGAATCGCACGTTGAAGCTGAATTCCGCGACTGTCCTTGAGAACATCCTCGGCGGTAGCGGTGCTGACACGCTCTTTGGAAACAGCCTGAGCAATTCTATAAGTGGCAATGCCGGGAACGACAAACTTATTGGAGCCACTGGGGACGACTTGCTGCTTGGTGGGGCCGATAACGACACTTATGTTTTTGTTCCGACCACCATCGCCGAAGCTGATCAGGTGAGCGAGAATCTGAACGAGGGCACGGATACGTTGAGCTTTGCATTTCTGACGACAGACGTCGTGGTGAATCTCGGCTCAATCTCGGTTCAGTCGGTACATGCCAGTCGTACGTTGAAGCTGAATTCCGCGACTGTGTTTGAGAACATCCTCGGTGGTAGCGGTGCAGACACGCTGTTCGGAAATACTCTGGACAATACTCTGACTGGCAATGCCGGTGACGACAAACTTCTTGGGGCATCGGGCAGCGACGTGCTGTTCGGTGGGCCCAACAATGACACCTACATGTTTGTGCCGACTTCCACAGCCGAAGCTGATCTGGTGACGGAGAATGCGAATGAAGGCATCGACACCCTGAACTTCGCATTTCTGACGACAGACGTCGTGGTGAATCTGGGATCGACGGCGATTCAGCCGGTGAATTTGAATCGCACGTTGAAGCTGAATTCTCTCAGTAATTTCGAAAACGCGGTAGGCGGCACGGGCAGCGATACGCTGTTGGGGAATGCTATAGCAAACCGCCTGACGGGTAATCTTGGCGATAACATTCTGGTCGGTATGGAAGGTGGCGATATTCTGGAAGCGGGCAGTGGTCGCGACATCCTGATCGGCGGCCTGGGACTGGATTTATTGAAAGGTGACGCTGGGGACGACATCCTGATCGGCGGCCTGACGACGAGCGATACCAGTCTCAGCAATCTCAACACGCTTCGGACACAGTGGATCTCCGGCAATGCGTATGCAACTCGAATTACGAATCTGCGAGCGGGCGTTGGGAGTCCTGTGGTATCACTGAAGACCACGATCAACGTGCTGAACGACGCTGGTGAGGATGATGTGTTGTCCGGTGGGATTGGGACCGACTGGTTTTTCCGAGCGATCGACGATGCCATTGGTGACCTGTTCGCCGGTGAGATCATAGATCTGCTCTGAGAAGCACGATTTCGTGCAATCACGATTTGTCGTCCGTGCGATTCAAGTCGATGGCAGTGGCAAAAAGACGTTCCGGATGCCTGGAGAAAACAAACGTCGCGACCGTAAGGTTTGCGATTGAGATTTTGCTTGTGGCCCACATTGATTGGTTGCAATCGATGTGGTGGCGAGTTTCGATGGTGCCATTCACCCTGCACGCTCATGCTCCGCCCAAAGATGCACCTCAGTTCGGCTAGAGAGCTCGCGCGCCTTCCTGCCGCTGGTGGTTTCCGTTGACTTCAAGGTAGGCCGGGGTGTCCTGAGTATTGATGGTCTTGTGCCATATTGACATCAACGGCGACGACGAGATTCTCTACTACGGTTCAGAGATGCTCGCAGGCCGGTCATCGACTAGTGATTGGCTCGATGGCGAATCAGGAAATGATTCCATCGAGTTCCACAATCAGGCGCTAATTAAGGGCTGTCTGTTGTCCACAACGGCAGCGACGGCTTCTGGCTCGCCAAAGTGGAGGCCTTTCCTGACGTCGACTTCTCGATCGTCATCATGGCGAACGCAACGCTGGGCAAGGACGGCAACGATCTGGAATCAACGGCGTTTGCGGAAATCCAGCAGCGTCTGAGGCATCGCTTTGCGAGAACATAGGCATCTGCGCAAGTCTGGATAGGCGTTGCCTTGCCGTCAGGAATAAACGCACCTTTTTAGCCATTCCCTCCGCCAAAGGCGTCGGGCCAGACCGAGACCTTACCCCAACCGAGACCTTACAAAGACGAGAACGGTTTGGCCCTGGTCTCTGGTATCGTTCTATTTCGGGGTATCAACAGGCTGAGCTTCCTTCTCGTCAAACTGAGGAGCCTCCGGGAGGCGAAGTCGGTCGTCTCGTCGACGTGGGAAGTTCTGCAGATCAAAGGCTTCTTCGGATGCCTTGCCTGAATCTTCGTATCGCTGACTGTTTTCCCGTGGTTTCAAATCGCGAGGATAGAGTTCGTCCTGACACCAACGACCGTGTGTACCAATGCTTGCGAACTGTTCTTCAACGAAACGAATTCCATGTGTTTCCAGTATTGTGCCTGTCTGACGCTCGAGGTCCGCAAGGCCTGAGTTATACGAAGCAAGTGCCTGGGCTTCGGACGCCACGGCATTGCCCCAGTCTGTAACGCCCTGAAGAAAATTCAGAAAGTTTTCGTTGCCCGTAAACAGACGCTGGACACGCACTTCAAGGTTTTCTTTCGCTGCCTGGCGAGCATCTCGAAAGGCCTCATACTGAAGGAAGTTTTGATCGATGGTCCGTACGGATGTCGCCAGCTGATGTTCGATCAGATGCAAATTCTGTTGAATGAGCGCCCGATCCTTCATGATCAGCAGTTCGTGATTTCGCACGTGAGCACGTGACTTTCTGAGGCTGAGTGGCACGGAAAAATTCACGCCCATTGTCCAGCTGCTATTGTCACCCATGCCGGACGATAACTGATTTCCATTGATGACCTGGCCGCTCAGACCGTCCCACCGCTGAAGGGCGACGGCGTCCAGTTGTGGTTGAGCCAGGTTTCGGCTCTGCACCAGCCGCTTTCGATCGGCCATAAGGATTAGATTCAGCTCAACCAGATCCGGACGCAGTGACTGCGCGGTATCATTGATCTCGTTCCAGCGAAACTGCACCTGGTCCCGCGTGGGCGGGGTTGAAGGCACGATCTGGACGCCATCTGACGGTGGAAGTCCCATCATGTTTCGAAGTGCCGCTTCGCGCTGCAGGACATTGGCCCGAGCGGTCACGAGATTGGCCCGAAAATTGGCATACGCAAGTTTTGGCTGTGCAACATCGCTCTGGTTGGCGAGCCCCTGTCGAAACTGTGCTTCCAGACGAAGGAACGCATTGCGCGATTGATCCACCTGAATCTCTCGCGCCCATAGTTCCGTCCGGGCCTGCACGAGAGACCAGTACGCAGCGATAGTTCCGCGCACAAGCTCCTGCATGCTGTCCTTGAACTGAAAGTAGGAGATCTCCTGCTGCAGACGAGCGATCACAATCGGAGCGGTATTGGCATCACGTCCCAGTCCGGCAAGCAGCGGCTGAGTGTAGCTGAGCGATGCTGACGGCAGATTGCGGTTCAGAAACCCTGCGACCGCCGGATCATCCAGTGAGTTGGCAAAACTCAGGTCTACGGTTCCCCCCAGCGTATTCAGGTCGCGCAGTGAGACGCCGGAATCATTGCCCGCAGTCTGACTGCGAACGATGGAGCTTCCGAGCGCATTGAGACCCGGAAACTCGGTGTGTCGGAAAGAACTGTTCGCAGAGAAAACAGGATCAAAAACTGCCTTCGCCTGATCGATTGGTGTGACGGCGATCGCAGTATCGTAGATCGTCTGACCAGATGAGACGGCAGAAACACCGGCAAGAACACGAATGGCTTCTGAATGCTGCAGCGAAAGCCGGATGGCTTCGTCCAAAGTCATCAGTCGCTCAGCCTGGGTTGCTTCGTCGGTTGCGACCGTAACTGGTGCGGGTCCTTCGCTGCGATGGAAGACGGAAAGCCGTTCAGCCTCATGCCAGCGAATGCGCCGTTCGTCATCCTGCAGCAGCTGAGCGCGGCAAACTGAGGAACTGGCAAAGACCGCCACCAGTACGAACAGAACCATCCTTGGCGCTTGTTCGAAGTGGTAACTCATGCTGTCGGAGATCGTCGCTCAGACAATGGTCAGGTGACTCATTCCGGCAGTTCGGCCTGCACGGACGGTGCCTCTTGTTCGTCTGGTGAGGATTCAAACGCATGTAACGAATTGAAGGCATCCTCAAACCGCGTCGTATCCATCCCAATCATTCCATCCCGCATAACCAGAATTCTCCGGGCGTGTCGGGCCACGTTAAGATCGTGCGTTACCAGAATGACCGTAATTTGTCGTTCCTTGTTCAATTTCTTAAAGAGTTCGATCACTTCTCGACTCGTTTTCGAGTCCAGGTTCCCCGTCGGCTCATCTCCCATCAGTATCGACGGATTTGTCACCAGCGAACGTGCAATCGCGACTCGCTGCTGCTGGCCGCCGGAAAGCTGTCCGGGGTGATGATCCAGTCGATCTTCCAGCCCGACCATAGCGAGCATTTCCTGAGCTCGCTTGCTGCGAACTCTGCTTGACATCGATGGCCCATACAACAGCGGTAACTCGACGTTCTCCAACGCCGAGGTGCGTGCGAGAAGATTGAAATTCTGAAAGACGAAGCCGATGTGCCGGTTCCTGATTGTGGCTCTGGCATTCCGATTGAGTGTTGCGACTTCCTGCCCATCGAGCAAATAACTGCCAGTCGAAGGCCTATCAAGACAACCCAGGGTATTCATCAGGGTTGACTTGCCGGAACCGGAAGGGCCAAGCAGTGCAACAAACTCACCACGATCAATGAATAAGTCTGTCGGCCGCAGAGCATTGACCTTCACTTCACCCAAGTCATACGTCTTGGTGATGTTTCGAAGTTCAATCAGCGGCATGGGAGGAATTCAGTATCGAGACAGGATTTGTGTCGTGGTTGTGATGATGCAATCCTAGTGTAGTCAGAACGCGTTCGCTGTGAATACATGGAGCGGCCACTGAAGTTCAGTTTGACTCAAAACGCCTCCCCAATCAGCTGTCCTGTTCCAGCAGGCCTTGCAGCCTGTTGAATTAATCAGCCGGAACGCGTTAGCGTCCGGTTTTCGCCACCGGAACCGAGGAAAAACAACCGGGGGCTAACGCCCTGAGGCTGATGAAGCGACCACGACACGGAGGTTTGCTTCGTTTGCGACAAGGCCGGTGATATCTTACGGAGCAGCGGTTGAGTAACATTCAACTTCGTGAGGTTGATTTCCCGAGGTCGTTCGAGTTCCGGAACATCATCATACGCCGTGGACCTGATAACGCTTCAGTCACTGTGACATTGCAAACGAGCGCCGGCGAAAGCCAGCCGCTCGACAGAATGAATTGTGGACCTGTCTTCCATGCGAACTTTCATCAAAGCGGTCATCGTTCTCGCTGTCCTGGCCTCGTTGGGGTATTTGGGTTTCACGAAAGGCCAGCAGTGGCTTGCAGAACGCAACAGACCGCGATTTCGGACAGCACTCGTGGAAAAGGGCGACCTGAGGATCACGGTCAATGCCACTGGGCAGCTCGAACCGACACTATCGGTTCGCGTGGGCAGTTTTGTTTCAGGTCCAATTCTCGAACTCCATGTCGACCACAACGATGAGGTCAAGGCCCAGCAAGTTCTGGCCAAGATTGATCCTCGAATCTACATCGCATCAGTTCAGCGCGATGAAGCAGCGCTGGGAGCTCGAGTCGGCGACGTGGCCCGAGTGCAGGCAGAATTGCAGCGGGCACGTAACGATGAACAACGGTCCGCTGCTTTGAAGGCCGAGAATGAAGACTTTATCTCGCAGGCAGAGTTGGATCAGTTTCGTTTTGCTCGGATGTCGCTTGAAGCTCAGTTACTCATCTCTGAGTCGTCAGTGAAGCAGGCGCGGGCGAATTTGGAAAACTCCGAAGCGAACCTCGCCTATACGGAAATCAGATCACCGGTCGACGGAACAGTCATTGATCGCAAGATTGATCAGGGGCAAACACTGGCCGCTCAGTTTCAGGCTCCGGAGCTTTTCGTGATTGCGCCGAGAATGCGGGAGGAAATGCTGATTCGGGCGTCGATCGATGAAGCCGATATCGGGTTGATTCGAGATGCCAAAGAGTCAAATCAGCCGGTCTTCTTTTCGGTGGATGCATATCCCGAAGTTGTCTTCAGCGATGCCAAAATTCAGCAGATCCGGCTGAGCTCCACCACCACTCAGAACGTCGTGACATATCCGGTCATTGTGTCGACTGCGAACCCGGAACTAAAACTTTTGCCGGGGATGACGGCCAATCTGACATTTCAGGTAAGGGAACTGAAAGACATCCTGAAAATCCCCAACGCTGCCCTGCGTTACTTCCCGGAAAAGGAACTTGTTCGAGAAGAGGACCAGAAACTGCTGGAGCTGAACCTGTCGTCAGAACAGAAAGAAGAAAAAGTCACCAGTTCCGAGACGCCACCGGTCGACGATGCGGCGAAGGCCACGATCGCCTCCAGTAATCGCATCGTGTGGGTTCAGGAAACAGAAGCCGATCGCTCTCGATTAAAATCGGAAGCAACATCGGAAAGTCGCCCCGCTGATGCTTCGGGAACTGCAAATAGTCCACTTAAGACTCTGACTGGCAAGCTTCGGGGTATCCGCATTCAGATTGGCGACAGCGACTACCAGTTTACCCAGGTCTTGTCCGGTGATCTGAAGCCGGGGGATGAGCTGATTGCCGGCGTTAAGCCACCGGGGGCTCCATGAGTTTCTTTTTGACAATCGCCGTAGCAATTCGCGCCCTGTTACGAAACAAGATGCGCGCCACACTGACCGTATTCGGTATTGTGATCGGGATCTCTGCCGTGACGACAATGGTGTCTGTGGGAAGCAGCGCTGGTCAGTTGTTGCAGGATCAGCTGCAGTCCATCGGCACCAATTTCATCGTGGTGCAGCCATCGTTTGAAAAACGCAGAGGTGTCCAGACCGGCAGTCTGCCTTCACTGACCGACGAAGATGCGAAGGCTATCGGTCGTGAATGCGAAGCAGTCCTTGCATTTTCTCCGCTGGTTTTCGGACTGAAGCCTGTTGTTCGCGGCAACACGAACATGCAGCCCAAGGAAATGTGGGGAGTCGGTGTCGATTATCTTCGAGTTCGCACATGGGATATCGAAGCGGGCGGGTTCTTTACGGAACGCGACGAACGGGCCGGGAACTGTGTCTGTGTCGTCGGGCATACCATTGTGAGAGAGTTGTTTCCTGCAGACAATCCGATAGGCCAGCAACTGCGAGTCGGCAACATCCCGTTTACGATCGTGGGCGTGCTCGGCAAAAAGGGAGCGTCGCTCACTGGCGACGATCAGGACAATGTCATGCTGATGCCGTATACAACAGTTTTGAAACGGCTACAGGGAACTTCGTTTCGAAACGTGAACGCCATTCTCGTCGGAGCTCGCGCACCGGAGTTGATTGATCTGGCGAAGTCGGAGATTCAACAGCTGTTGATGGATCGACATCACATCGCAGTCGGGCAGAAACCGGATTTTGAAGTCGTCACGAGTGCACAGTTGTCAGAGCTGTTTGGTCGTATCACTGGAATTATGACAATGCTGCTGGCATCGATCGCCGGAATTTCTCTGCTGGTCGGCGGAGTGGGCATTATGAACATCATGCTTGTTTCTGTTACCGAACGTACTCGAGAAATCGGGATCCGCATGGCCGTCGGAGCTCGAGGCCGCGACATTATGATCCAGTTTCTGATTGAATCCGTTGTGCTCAGTTGCTTCGGCGGAGCAATTGGTCTGGCACTGGGAATCCTCGCGTCGCTCGGGATTACACGCCTGATTAATTCCATCAGTAACGGGGCCGACTGGCCAGTTGTTGTGTCCATTCCCGCTGGCATCGTTGCGATGGTTTTTGCTGCTGTCGTGGGGCTTGTGTTCGGACTTTATCCAGCGTGGCGTGCCAGTCGACTCGATCCCATTGATGCGCTTCGCTATGAGTAGTTGTCAATGGCCTGATGCTATCAGCCAGCAAACAGGAGGTTGATGGCTTAGACAGGGTCCACATAACGGCGGATTGAGGTCTCTTTCGCACAAACTGCTCTGGTCTGGCAGGCGGTTGCCTCTTAGGGCAGTGGCGGCAACGAACTGGTAGAGAAGATCAACTCCTGTCAACAGTGGTCCATCGTGTCAGTTCGGGTAAAGCAAAATCAGAGTGAGAAGATGGGAGTGTGCGACCGCCGCGCCCCGAACGGACGAGGCGGTCGACACAAACCGGCTCCCGAATGAGTTTGCTCATTCAACGTTTGAATTTTGCCGCACAGGTTTTCTCAATGGCCAGGCGAAAACACTGCCGGCGTACAATCAGGCAGAAGCAACACCCGGCGTCTTGCTGTGAGCGTTCTGCGGGAAGTCAAACGTCAACACGAGCGGTTCTGTTCCCGTGTTCTCGATCTCCACACCGCCGTTCGCCAGCGCTGCTTGTGTGATGAATCCGATCTCGGGATAGATCTCGCCGAGAACCATA
>CANHVD010000110.1 GCA_947463775.1 Planctomycetaceae bacterium
AAGGTCCGCTCCGAACGCCCACGCCCGATGCTGGACGATAAAGTGTTGACGGAATGGAATGCCTTGATGATTCAGGGACTGGCGATAAGTGGCCGACTGCCCGGACGCGAAAAGGACCTGAAGATTGCTGGCACAGCGGCTGATTTCCTGCTGACGAAGTTGCGAGATTCTGAGGGCAACTTGCTCCGATCATGGAGAAACAACACATCCGGTCAGCGCGGGTTTCTGGATGACTATGCGTGTCTGGTGTCAGCGTTGCGAACTTTGCATGACTCCACCGGAGAAGCACGCTGGTTGACGGCGGCGTCAGAATTGATGCATCAGCAGATTGCTCAGTTCTATGATGAGACGCAGAAGACGTTTTTCTTCACTGCCAACGATCAGGAACAGCTGTTTGCTCGCACGAGCACACCGTATGACTCTGTGACTCCGTCTGGCAACAGCATGACCATCCGCAATTTGCTCGCGCTGAGTCAACAGGCCGAGAACGAGTCGTTCCGAGTGCTCGCGGAGACGACACTGCAGAGAGTCAGCGGGATGCTGGAATCATCTCCGTCGGCCTGCTCGGGCCTTGCACTGGCCTTACAGGATTTGCTGAAGCTTCAAGCTACGGAGTCCGGCAAAACTGTCAGTGCAACTAATCGCGACGCAAAGAGCCGAGCTTCCAAAGATCGTCGGACGTATGTGCGTCAGCTTATTCGTCAGGACATGCGATTTTGCAGTTTAGGCGATGAAAACCCTGTCGTGGAGGAAAAGAGCAATAATAGCCCCGCGGCAGTTGAGGAACAGCAATCATTCAAGCCTGTACTACCGGATCCCGCCAAGCCATCGCCATTCAAACGCAACTACGATGAACGCCCAATCAAAGCAAAGATCTACCCTTACTTTGATAAGCTTCAGCGCGGAGGCAAATGCCCGGTGGCGATTGAGCTTACGATTGCCAACGAGTGGCACATTAATGCGAATCCAGCTCACCCAGATTTCATGATTCCGACCGAGGTCAAGATCACGAGTGAGCAGAAGGTGAAGATGACCAAATTGAAGTATCCGGAGCATGAGCTCCTGGAAGTCGAAGGTCAGGACGAGCCTTCTCATGTGTACGGTGGAAAAGTCATCATCTACGCTTTACTGGAAACTGATGCGGCCGAGATGGCTGAGAAAGCTGATGTTGAAGTAGAGATCAAGTTCCAGGCCTGCAATTCAAAGACCTGCGAGCCGCCTGATTCCATCAAGCTCAAGGGGAAGTTGACGCTCGCCGATCCGGGGGACGAAATCAAACGCATCAATGAGACGAAGTTCCCAAAAGAGGACGAAAAGAAGGGGCCGAAAGAGGACGAGAAGGGCGACGAAGAAAAGCAGGAATAGCACGCCGATTTTCCTCCAGACAGGCTCGCCCGCATTGTGCATTTGAATCGGAACACACGGGACTGGCTCCGATCGAAGTACAATGTACAAAATGAGTCACAGCATTCGGGGGCGGTGCCTGTCCCGCTTGCGATCCGTTCACTCCTCAAACTTGGGAGTGAGGGGGCAATATGGCGCTGTCCAGCTAGAGAATTACGATGATTCTGCGGCCTGTACCGACTAAGGATGCCGGCCTAATGCGAGTGCTGTCAGGAATTCTGACAAGTCCAGACCACTGGCCTCGATAAGCCCGACCGATGCTTCAGCGTTTTTGCGCGCTGGGTACGTCATTTACTGAGGTCGGGCCATGCTGGTTATCATCGGAATCATTATCGTTATCGGTTCGGTGCTTACCGGATTTTCTATGGCGGGCGGGCATATGCATTCGCTCGTTCACCCGTCGGAAATCGTGACGATTGGCGGGGCAGCCCTGGGAGCCATGGTCTGCAGTTCTCCTTTGAAAGTGATCAAGGACCTGATTCATGGTCTGATCGCTACGCTGAAAGGAGGGAATGTAGGCAAAGTCACCTACAACCAGATCTTCCAGTTGCTCTACGAGCTGTTTCGAATTGCCAGACGTGACGGAATGCTGGCGTGGGAATCAATCCTCGCGGAAGGACATGACAACGCCACGTTTAAAAAGTACCCGAAAGTTGCCAACGACCATCATCTGATGGAATTCGTCACAGGTGCACTGCAGGGGGCCATGGAAGGAAACGATGCTGCCAATCTTCAGGCCCTGCTGGACACAGAGATTCATGTGTTTGAAGAAGAGCATCATGCGGCCGTGATGGCCATGACACGAACAGCGGACGGTTTGCCGGGATTCGGGATTGTTGCGGCGGTACTCGGGATCGTGGTGACCATGGGAGCGATCGGTGGTCCCGTGGAAGAAATTGGTCACAAGGTAGGTGCCGCTCTCGTCGGAACGTTCCTTGGAATTTTGATGTCATACGGCATGGTCGGTCCGATGGCCGGTGCGATGGACGCTCTGGGACACGAAGAAGTGGCTTTGCGACGTACGATCGTGGCGGCTGTCGTCGGTTTCGCTGGAGGAGGTTCCCCGCGAGCTGTGATGGATAATGTTCGTCGTGGCTGCGGGACTGGTGTTCGCCCAACGGCCAAAGAACTCGATGAAATGCTGAAGGCGGTTGACGCTGCGAAATAGTAACCGTGCTTGTAAGTCGGAGAACGGAACCAGTAGTCGCTGAAGGAGAAGACAAATGGCGGGTGGCGGTGGTGGTGCCTGGAAAGTGGCCTACGCAGACTTCGTAACGGCCATGATGGCATTCTTCATGGTGATGTGGCTGGTTTCGCAGGACCAGAAGGTCAAAGATTCGGTTGCCAAGTACTTTGTCGATCCTGTCGGCTTCAGTCTTTCGGGATCCAACAGCAAGCCTAAAGATTCTGCGGGCGTGTTTGATCAGGAGTACGCCGGTCCGGTGCCTGGTGCCAAGAATCGAACGTCCGGGCGAGGTCGAGGCAACCTGGCGAGTCGAGAGAATCAGGACAGCGAGACCACGATGGTGGCGGATGCCATTCTGGAGGAACCTGACAAAGCCGAACGCTGGCAAGGTGAGGCCCAGAAGCAAATTGATGCAGCAAAGAATTCTCCGGCTGTGCGTGCTGGGACGATGTCTGAAACAGAAGCTGCAAAGCTCATGCTGTCTCGAAAAATGCGACAGCAGATTACCAATGAGGCCATGCAGTCAACTCAGGGCGTTTACCAGGATCTGGTATCAACCTCGTTGAACCGAGTCGACTTTGATGCGCTGGCGGAAGAAGTGATTCGCAATATGGTGGAGCAGAACTGAAGGTATCAAGTCAACGCCGTTCGTCAGCCCTTGCTGGCGTGACAGGTAACGAGTCGCGCGTCAATACGCTGATCCGTTGATTGACAGACTTCAACCACTCGTCATCAGGCCAATTCTCTTGTTGCCGAGCTTTCGTGAGCGTTGCCTGAATCTCCTTGACCTGCTCACCCTCAAGGACAGACAACGATGCGGCATCCCCCACGCTTCTGGAGAGTTCCATCACCGTCAGTTGCGCCTCCACAAAATCGATCCAATCCGAAGCAGAAAACCAGTCCGGGTCATTGATCTGACGATACTCGGTGACCGCTCGGCGATAACAATCAAGCACTTCACTCTGATTCTGCTCCGTGTTTTGCTTCAGCTCGCCGAGGTCTGACCACGATTCGGCTAATTGTCCGTGAGCATCAGGGTCGTCCTGAGATATCAACAACCTCGCCTCGGAGATCTGAATCACCGCCTGTAAAAATCTTTCCGCGCTAAGGTCGTCTTCATCATCAAGCCTCGCTTCGATGACTTCAGACATCGCCAGAGCTGTATCAAAGAATCGATCACTGTTATTTCTGGTCAGCGATATCAGTGATTGAATGATCGACTGAAACTTTTCTACTGCGATGGTTGCTGCGGAACCGCCATCTCCGCCGGGTCGACGATCATCCTGATCCAGGGACTGATCGAAAAACGCATGGGAAATCAGACGATCCTGTGCCTCCAGTCGAAAAACCAGCAGAAGCGGATTGTCGCGATCCATGGCCACGAATTGGTCGCATCTTTGAATCGAAGTCTTCAGCACTTCATCTGCTCGATCCATCGAATCTTCTGAACTTTGATCTGCGATCGCCAGATAGAGCAGATCGTTTGCCTCAAGCCACGTCAGCCGCGCCTCATCGGATTCCTTTGAGGAGCCGGCCAGCAGAGGAGTCAGCAGATCCGTAGATTTTTTCAGGGTCAATTCTGCCTGCACAAGCTCATCTGTGCCGATCAGTTCATAACCAAATTTCATCAGGCTTATTGCCAGCATGGATTTGGCTTCTGAAGAATCCTCCTGAGCCAGTCGCCGCTGGGCCAGTTCTGCGGCTTCCTTGAGTGAACTCCCGGAAGGGCGTCTGAGAGCCTCAACTCCACTACCGTAGCCTTCATCCGACTGCGTGGTGATCTCATCATGGCTCCAGAGCACTTCCACGAGACGTTTCAGGAGTACCGGATTGGCGGGTTCTCGCTTCAGCAGATCGCGCAAAATCGCCTCCGACTGATCGAGGGAAGCGAGTGCTTCCTGTTCGTCATCAAGCCTCCACAGCAGATCTCCGAGGCGGCGCAGGGCTTCGGCGGAATGCAGATCGGGAGCGGCTGTCGTGCTGGCGGTGTTGCGGACGTCTCGAAGCCCATCGAGGGCGATCTGCAGAGACTCCTTCTGCAATTCGTCGATGTCCAGTTGATCGCCATCGAACTTTTCCTGAAGTTCAAACACCAACCGGCCTAGTGTTTCCAGCAATGCTGAACTTTGCCGCTGAGCCGCCAGTGCGTGATTGCGTGATTCCCGGCTGGACGCCAGTAAACGCATCGACGACCACGCCATCACGAAAGACAATGTGATCAACAGCAACAGCACCAGAGAGCTTAAAGAAGAAACCATTGGATTGCGTCGGCACCATCGCCAGGCTCGCTCCAGGCGTCCGGTTGGACGCGACAGGATAGGACGCCCATCAAGCCAGCGTTCCAATTCATCAATAAGATCCTGAGCAGTCTGAAACCGAGACGAACGATCCTTCGCCATAGCTCGCAGGCAGATGGTCTCAAGATCTTTCGGGATACTCTCATTGTACCTGCGTGGTGGAACTGGTTCTTCGTGCACCAGTTGCAGGAGCGTCGCGCGGACCGTGCCTCGGAACGGAACTTCACCGGTCAACAGTTCATACAACACGACGCCCAGCGAATACAGATCGCTACGAGTATCATTCGCGCCGGTGCGATGAACCTGCTCCGGACTCATATAAGCCGGCGTTCCAAGAATCACACCGTCCTGAGTCATCTGAACCGCATCAGTTTCCTCAACGGCCAGCCCAAAATCCGTCATCCGCGCATGCCCGGTTCGCTGGTCGAGCAGAATATTCGATGGCTTAACGTCTCGATGAACCAGTCCGGCCTGATGAGCGGCCAGAAGGCCTCTTGCGATATCGCGAACGATCTCGACAGATTCCCGAAACGGGAGCAAACGCTCACGATCAAGACGACTGCGGAGTGATTCTCCTTGCACAAACTCCATCACCAGATAAGGCGGGAACCCATCCTGATGCCCCGACTGAAACACGCGAACGACGTATTCACTTTGAACAGCGGCCAGCAATCGGGCTTCGCGCCGAAATCGTTCTGCCGATAAGGAGGATTGCATCAGTCGCTGATGAACAATCTTGATGGCCACAGTCCTGTTAAGCGATTCATCGACGGCTCTGAACAAAGCCCCCTGATTCCCTTCCGCGATCGCAGCAATAATGGCATAGTGACCGATTCGTCCCAGTGGCGCACGTTGATCGGGCGATCCCGGAAAAACATGACCAAAGGCCGTCTCTGTATCGCTGTTCTTATCCGATTTCTGGCGGGCGGCCGCAAGAGTTCTGGAATCCATCATTTCGCGGATCAGTTTTCCCAGCGAGGGATGAGAACGCCGAGCGACATCACCTCGCGCAGGAGCATGGTCTGCCTTCGTGAGTTCATCACATGAACTCTGACAGGTCGAGCAGGTTTCCAGATGACGTGAAATCTCCTGTGATTCTTCCGGATCGAGTTTCTCATCCAGAAATCGCATGAGTGATTCCGGCGGCGGGCAGTTCTGTTTATTCATGGCCACCTCTGTCTTCATCCAGACGTGCCACTTCTGTTCGCAGCATCTTGAGTACTCTTGATTTTGCAACGTAAACTTCGCTGACTGGCATACAGAGGCTTATTGCCACATCAGCGGCAGGGATCTGATCTTCACATGCCATTCGATAGGCATCCCATGTTTTCGGCAGCACCCGCAATTGCACGCTGAGCCCCGCTCTTCGAACAAGCTCCTGCTGATACGCCAGTTCCAGTTCGTCAAACAGTGAAGAAGCCGCATCCGGCTCGGCAATTTCCTCCAGCGACATCTGAACCTGACTATCCCCTGTGGCTCGTTCCCGCCAACTGCGTAAAACATCGACCACGACATGCCGGGTCACCGTTTTTAGCCAGCCTCGAAATCGTCCTTTATGGGAGTCATAGTCAAAGGATCTTAATCCTTCGACCAGTTTCAGGAGCACCATCTGGGTTGCGTCAGCGGCATCGGCTTCCTGCAGACCAAATCGGCGACACCATAAAAAGACGCGAGGAGCGTAGCATTCGACAAAGTCCTGCCACGCTCCTCGATCCGTTAAATCCCGGACTCGCAAAAGCAATGATTGCCGTGTTGAGGCATTCTCGTCACTGACCACTCGCAAATCCTTACTCTGACTTTTCACCCATGCATGACGATGTGTTTTCGCATCAGTGCAGGAACGATAGCAGAGTTCGGCAGCGGGTTCACTATTCAGGGAAGAGCTCGGCCAGCATCAGCGAGTCTTCAGCGTCCGTCAGGCAGAGTTCCGGATGCCATCCAGAATCAAGCCGATGCCATTGCTGAATACAGCCTCGGTTTCTGAATCACCGGGAGTAAAGCGAGATGATCTGCTCTCACTGGCTGCTGGCCCGGAATGACGACTGGCCCGGGTGTTAACTCGGGTTGTTGACGGCCCATGATGGCGATGATTCGAACGATTATTTGAGTGGATCGGCGAAGCATGTTCTGCAGTCAACAAACCAGACTGACGTGAGGCCAAGTTCGTCCTGGATGCAGACTTTACAGATGCCTGCTGCAATGACAGCCGAATAGGACCGGCTTCTCCGTTGTAACCATCAACCGCAATCTGATAGGTCATGCCAGCAACGGCATTAAATGTCAGTTTGCTTGTGTAGATATCGCTGTCGAAATTCTCGTCATCGTTGCTGGCAACTCGAGTCAAACTGTTGACAGCAGGTCCGCGATAAACTCCCAGAGTCGTATCAAATGAACTGCCTGCAGTCGAGATGGTGACCAGGCCGCTGGACGTTGCAGTCCACGACCACCATACGCTCTTGCCACCGGTGACGCCGCCGTGAACAGGTTCGCCGGACTCCCGTGTTGCACCAACGTTCGTTCCGGTTGTTTGCACCGAAGTACCGGACAGCAGCAGCCGATTCGCGAAGTGATTATTGGACCTCACTGCATCATTGTCCGCAATCGAAACAGTGGCGGCTGTTGCCGCTGCGTCAATCGAATAACCAGCCCCGGCGAGCACGGAAACGACAACAGATTCTGCAGACTCCGTTAAGGTATCGTCCTTAACGATGAGCGGAACAGTCACAGAGGCCGCTCCGGCCGGAATCGTGACTGATGCTGGAAGACTGTTGTAGTCCGTACCGGCTGTCGCTGTCCCTCTGACTTGCAGATTCACAGTCAACGCCGCAGAGGTGTCCCCGCTTCTTGTGATCACATACTGACCTGAGTTGACGACCTGTCCGGCAGAGGTTTCAGCGGCATTTGCATCCGATGCTCTTATGCCTACTGTGACGGTGGAGACAGATGTGCCGACAATGGAATCAATCCACGCAGCAAAAGCGTCGACTCGTGTATCAAACGAGCGGTCGCCGATGCCTGCGTTGTCCTGATTGCCTCCAGATGTAACACCCGCCACATAGTTTACTCCGCCCACAGATACAAACGCAGGACCACCGGAATCGCCAGGAGCCGTGTTGCTTTCTGAGTTAATGGTGAAATCCCAGTTGATCAATTTGGCAGAGACGCTGTCGATGGGTGTCGTTCCAACTCGCTTGGTTCCATAAATCCCATCGCTTCCTGTTGTGCCCGTTCCTCCATAACCGAAGCCAACCAGTGTCAACAACTGCCCGACGGTTGGCGTCGCACGGTAAATGGGAGATGGCGTTACACCGGTGACGGGCCGATCGAGTTTGAAGATGGCGATATCATTGGCGGCGTCTTCTCCGAGCAGGTTCACGTTGTAATTCGGATGCATAAAGACCTTGGACGTCTTGTACTCCTGACCATTGATCATGAACCGACCACCAGTGTCGCTGACTCCTTCCGCACAATGACCGGCAGTCAGTACAAATTGTGGAGCGATCAACGTGCCGCTGCCATAGTAATCGCTCGCATCTCCGACCTTGCCAACGGTGACGTACTGGTTGGTCACCGTTCCGTTGATGATTCGGGCGATACCGCGGCCCGCTGATGCGTCCCCGGCCAGCAGGCTGGAAGCCGTCATCAGCGTGCGTGTCTCCAGCGATTCCAATCCGGTGCAGCCCCATTCAGGATTGCGACGTCGACGTGATGATGAAGAAGAAACGAACTTTTTCAGTTGAAGCAGCAAAGACATGGCAAACGCACTCCCCGGTGGAATTTGAGCATCAATTTGTTGAAAAACGCAGCCTGCCGCTCACATGAAGTCTTCTGACCGATCAGGCACTGTCGGGGGTACGGAACAAAACTCAGAACCTTGCACGAGATTTAAAAGATTTTACAAAGGCCGCGATTTATCAACAAAAAAGCCCGATGCTAACGAAGCACCGGGCTCTGAGGAGTCAATGAACTCTGTGGCAGAAGTCGCTCGCCATAGTTCCCGACTCACGGTGTCGGAACCATGGGCGAAACAAACCTAGGCCTTCTTCACATGGCCGATATTGATGTAAGCATGAACGTGCGGAGCACCTCGGTAATGCCACACGAAGGATGGACCTTCCACACGCCAGATGTCCCAGGTCTTATCGCCGCCGACGTCTTCCTGCTGATAGAACGCCATGTGCAATTGATCGACTCCACCGGACTCTTTCAGCACCTGCATGACTTCGTCGATATCTTCTTTGCGATACGGAGCCAACAACACTCCCAGAGTTTTCTCGACCATGGCCTTCTGCTCAGCCTGCAGATCGCCAACCTTGATTCCGGCAAACTTCCCACCATCGCCCTGCACTTGCACAGCAGTCTCGGCCGGTGCTTTCTCCAGCAGAGCCTTAGCGGCCTGCTCTGATGTTAACGACTTAAAGACGGCATCGGTCTGCTGAGTCTGATAGAAGTAAATGTTCTTTGACGCATCTTTCTCGACCTGATCGTGTCCATAGACAATTGGACCGCCGAATGCCGCCTTGTCAACGCTGTCACCGTCGGCTCGCAACGTCAGATGTCGCCCTGTCAGCATGAATTCAAACTGCTTTGAACCTGGCTCACCAAACATCGCAACGCTGAACTCATGCAGACCGCCGGCATCTTCGTCCATCTGACGAGTCATCCGTTCGTAACCTTCTTCACTGCAGAGGCCTTTTACAATCCGTCCTACCATCTCACGCTGTGGTGACGTAAAGAAAGTTTCGCCCATCGTGGGCTTGGTCACGTGCCAGTTCGCGCTGATGCGATGACGCAGCTCGTTCTCAAAGTCGAAGCACAGCACTTTCTTCTGATCATCGGTCAGCGATGCATAGAACTCGGCGACTGCCGTCTCTGAGGCACTCGTACGTGACGGCCCGGCGAATAGTCCGGCGGCAAATGTCCGCCCAGGGAGAATCGCCAGCGAAGAGGCCGCAGCAACGGCTTTCACAAAAGAGCGGCGATTGACTGAGCAGCACTCAGAAACACCGGATTCAACTCTGTTCTCAGACTTCATGATGAACTCCCTTGGTGAAATTGGGATGGCAGGAAGAAAATCGCCGTTGCAGGGCCTCGAGTATACCGTTCTAAATCCACAAGTGAAGACGATCAGTCAACAAACAGGAACTCGCTGGAGTTCAACAACGCTCTACAGACCGATGTCAGGCCGCCGCTGGACGATAGTTCTTCAAGAACCGTCAGCTCTTCATTTGTGGGCTCGCGCAGCCAGCAGCTGCGAATGGCCGCAACAACCTGGTCCTGAGAGGATGAACTCGCTGATTCAACCCGTGCTGCAAACTTCTCGGCGAAGTGCAGCATGAAGTGATTGTTCCACAACACCAGTGACTGCAGTGACGACGATGAGAAGCCTCGCACCGGCGACAGATGACCAAGGTCCGGAAAATCGAGTGCTTCCATAAACGGATCCTGAATACTTCGCCATACAATCCGATAGATGCTGCGGCGAGTGGCTCCGGGAGTACTCCAGTCAAACGAGTCGTAGTCCAGAACCGGCGTCAGCTGGGGCCCAGGGCTCGATAAAAAATGAGCCACGCCAGGCCCGCCCATGGTCAAATCTAGTTGGCCGCTGACAACAAGCACTGCATCGCGAATGCTGTCTGCATCCAGACGATGTCGATTCATTTTCCAGAGCAGACGATTGTCCGTATCAACCTGCGCGGCATCGTCTCGATGGGCCGAAGATTGCTTCCATGTTTCCGACGTGACGATGAGTCGATGCAGCGACTTCAGAGAACCTTTCGCATCATCGCGAAACCAGATGGACAACCATTCCAACAATTCCGGATGAGACGGAACACCGCCCATGCGACCAAAATCGCTCGGCGTGTCACACAGGCCTCGACCAAAATGATAATGCCATGTTCTATTGGCAATGCTGCGCCACGTCAGTGGGTTATCGCGATGAGCAATCCACTCGGCCAATGCCGCACGACGCTGCGATTCATGAGCACCAGCGGGAATCTCAAATCGAGCTGGCAAGGCAGTCACTGCTGACAATGCCCCCGCACCAACCTCCGCGCCGGGTTTGTCGAGATCTCCCCGACGCAGCACGTGAATCGTGCGAGGTGCGGCGAAAGTGATGACTCCTCGCTCATTTTCTGCACGGGTTCCGGCGGCATAAAGTTTAGCTGGCTCAGGCAGCTTCTGAAGCTCTTCAGACGCCAGCTGATTAACGACATGGGCTGCCAGCATTAACTTCTGATCGGGAGATCTCTGATCGGATTCGAGTTTCAGAATTTGATTGATTTCCAGAGGCACGACGGCCGTCAATTCCGCATCAGAATCCGTCGCCGACAAAGAAAATCGCCCGATGATGTGACCACCGCCGTGGATTTGTCGCATCAACACAGACAGCTTCATGCCCGGTTCTACAGCCAATGGTTCCGCGAGTTCAAAGACGATCAAGTGAGGCTGCCCGACCTGAGGATGAATGCCCCAAGCCGTGGTCAGATTGCCGTCAATCGCGTGACTGGCAGTCCATCCCGACTGATCAAAGTCCGCAGTGGCTCGACGAAATGCCAATTGCTTCGGCTCGGGTGAATTCGCTGAAAACACCTGCACGACGAACTCGGTCAGATGCAGGTTGCCATTGTCCATGCGGCCCGGACCACTCATAGGCAGCGAAGGATCCGTGAGCACATCCAGTCGCAACGCGGTCACCGATTTCAACGTTGTTGAACAGGTGACGGTGGTCGTTTCTTTGTCCGGCCGTGGTCCCGTTGAGAGAATCGAACCATCCGGCTGACGCATCAGCATGGCCGCATCGACCGACACAAACGCTTCGATGTCCAGCGGCTGCCAGTTTGCCTCGGGGCCTCGTTGATTCATCCATTTTGCGACCAAGGCCTGATGCTCGGGCTGCAAAAGAATGGATGCGTCTTTGCGATCCACCGCATCTTTCAACGTTTGCCAACGGCGGCGTGTCCTGCCCGTAGAGGCATCTGCATCAAATGTAATATCGCCCTTGCCAAGTCCGGCAAAGACGGCTTGCAGAGAGTAGTAATCCTCCTGAGAAATCGGATCAAACTTGTGCTGATGACAACGCGCACAATTGGCGGTGGTGCTGACACACGCGGACATCGTTTGAGTCACCATGTCATCGCGATCAAGATTCTCAAACGCATTGACCGCCGTGGCCGCCGCGCTATGGTCGTAAGTGCCTGCGCCTATGAAACCAAGAGCCGGCATCAGATGAGTTTCCTCGGGATACAAAGCGTCT
>CANHVD010000111.1 GCA_947463775.1 Planctomycetaceae bacterium
ATACCTTTGACCACTCGTCCATCTCGGATCGCAATCTGAATATCATCCTTCGGCAACGTCTCCATCTGCTGCGTCGTCAACCATTTTCCATTCAAATGCTCCCAGCCGAGCACCTTGAGACGTTCTGCGATCTGAACAGCATCGCCGGGCGATTCTACAGCGGCGATGGCCCACGCGGATTTCAGGAGATCAATTCCTTTCTGCTGATGAGCAGGGTTCTTCCATTGTTCAAACACAAACATGTATTCATCCGATACTCGCAGAACGCCGGCCAGTTCGGATTTCCCAAATCGCTTTTCCTGAGCTGCCAACCAGTCGGCAATAATCACTTCTCGCCCTTCGCTGCGTTTCAGTCCATCCAGCAATTCAATCAACTGTTGCATCTCGCGGCGCGACAACTCTGCAACTCGCCCGAGACGATAATCAACTTCACGCTGTTCAAAGCGGGCGGCCATCGAAACTTCTTCCGGCAGTTCATCTCGCACAAGCCCTGCGAGTTCCAATCCATTGCTGCCATCCGGCTTCAACATTGCCTGAATCTGCTCTGCTCGAACAGCTCGATACAACAAGCGGTGAAGTATCTCGCGATCTCGGCCAGTGCCTTCGTTGTAAAGCGTGACAGCTTCCTTCGGAAAGCCCTGCTTGAGTCGATCCGGGACCTCCATCTCGGGCTTGTTCCATCCGTTCAGTTGCTGAATATTCTTAACGACCTCTAAAGGCGCCGTTCGAGCCTTCCATTGCGCCAGGAGAATCTCATACCCGATCGCCTGCAGGAAGGCGTTGTTGACTTTCTGAGCTTTCGCGACATCGACAACCTTCGCCAATCCGGAAACATCCCCGGACGCCATTTGTCTCATCAATTGCACTGAGCTCAGGCGGAGTTCTTCCAGCTCTGATGACAACGCATCATCACTATAGAATTCAGCAATCTCTGCAAAGTCATCAGCCAACGTCAGCAAAGCATCCGGCTGATCTTTGGGCACAGCCTCAACTCGTTTCGCCAACCTTTCTAAATCTGTTTCTCGGATCGTCAATTCGCTGACCAGAAAAGTCATCCGTTGACCATTCACAGCAAACTTCCCGGTGATGTCCAAACGCTGCCGCTCACGCATCCGATCGGGAAGACGGATACTGCCCGGAAGTCGAAACTCAACGTCCAGTTTTTCAACTCGAAACGAATCCCCGATTCGCCCGTTGAACCGACCTTCAAAATTCAACTTTCGGCCCTCGTCGGCCAGCTTTTTCCACTGAGGCTTTAACTTCAAAACCTCCGGAACAGTGATGGTCTGCCCAACGGCAGAAGTCCCAATCAACAGAAATATCAAGGCCGAAAGAAGAGCGATTCGTCCACTCATGGGATGGTCTCTTTCCCGGATTTTTCACCGCCATCCGCTGGCAAAGTGCTGTCGATTACCGAGTCGTGAACTGACCTGACAATCTTTGACTGGTTCTCCAGCACTGACTGCAATGATGCGAATGCCTTCAAATCGAAACCTAACTGCTCCGCATGGAACTCTGTGGTGACCAGCGTGCATGACGGACCATCCAGTACAATTTTCCATCGGCGATTGGCGGGGCCTGGTGGCTGACATTCACGAACACAGGCCGTAAACAAAACGTTGGGTTCACTATCGCCAACAACACAACCGGACAACACAGACGACGACACAAACACATCGATTGCCACGTCTTCAACGATAAGGGGGAAATCCAGTTGAAAAGCCGTTTCACCTGCCGTCCGACGTTTCAAAATCAGCTCAAACACAAAACGCTGGCCCTTGAGCCCTTCAGCGACATTACCAGCCTTGGCAACATCGGGCGAACCATCATCCCGAATCACATTGCTGAATTGCGAGACAAGATCAATTGATGTCAGCTGTTGCACCGCTTCCGTCTGCCGAAGAAGCGACTCAGCAACTCGAGATTCTTCATCCGTTCGACTCAACGTTTTCGCAGCCCTGACTGCCAGGGTCAATGACTCGCTCAGCGCGGTCAGATCACGCTGCTTGAGTGCCGTCTCCGCACGGTCCATTTCAAGTCGCCAGACTTTGCGTGCCTGTTCCAGTTTCCGCTGATGAATCGTCCAGAATCCGGTGGAAAACAGGATCACACATCCTGCCAAAGCAAGGACTCGCGTCGGAGAAAACACTCGCCGCATTCGCGTCGCAAAACTCGGTCGAGGAACCTGAACCAGCGGAATAGAGTCTGCAGGTTCCTGAGCGTTGACTGCAGCAGAGCCGCCCGATGAGGAGTCTTCTTCGCCAGCTGATCGTTTCGACTTGCGACTCTTCGGCTTCAGATCAACGGCTGCCCCATAATCTCGCAAGCCCTCAGAATCCTGTGGCTTCCTGGCAGATCGCGGCTCCTGAGAATCATCCGCTACCGGAGGCGTATCTCCTCGAACAAGATCTCTGACAACCGTCCCGACGCGTTCCAGAACGGGACCATCAACGACCTCACTCCGAATTCGCTTGGTCGTTGGATAAACATTGACCGGCAAGACGAACAGACTGCTTTGACACGCCGAGCAAACCGCAATCTGATAACTCGTCCTGCGAATCCCCGTCACCCGATGCCCACAATCACAAGGCACTTCAAACGGAACCGGAACCGATTCGGGGGCAGAGCCGAATAGTCTGGATTTCGCTTTAGCGAGTTTCGCAAGCAGGCTGGACATGAAGACCCTGAATCAAGGACGACCAACGTTCACGCAACAGCATTGTGACGGTCTCTGCTCAGGATTTCCACTCGAAAGCATTCTCTGGCCTAACGTTGGATTGGATGAGTGAAACAACATGACTGACCATGCACTACAACCACGTATCAATCTCAGTGAACACGCTGTCGACGTTCGATTCGGTAATCGTGTCTCGGAAGATCGAAGGCAATCCCAGGCTGTTTCGCAAATACCAGTCACGCCCGTTGCCGCCAACAAGTATGTCAGACACACTGTCCTCTTTCACCGTACTTCGTGTCAGCGTAAATCCGTTATGAATGCCCCCTGGTATCATCCCTTGCAGGTGTCCGACTCGGTCAGTGAAAATGCTGGCCGAAGTCCACTCGCTCACCAAGAAGTCCAGGGCCGTGAAATCCCTTTCGTAGACGTATCTGGCTCCCAGCAGAAGATCTTCCCCCGCTTCCGCCGTCAGGCTATCGGCTCCATCGCCGCCGATCAGGATATTCCGATCGGCCCCTCCAATCAGCGTGTCGTTACCGGCTCCACCAGACAGAACGTCGTCTCCGCTGCTTCCTGTCAGCGTGTTGGCCAGCGAGTTGCCGACAAGGATGTCACTGAGCGATCCGCCAATCACATTCTCGATTGTGTTGGTCGCAGACAATGCCAGCGTCAGTCCTGGATTAACAACCTGCTGTGCCGCCAGAGACAAATCGACTTCGATTCGTTGTGTGGTTGTCGAAGCGAAATCCAGAGTATCGACACCAACACCAGACTCGAAAATCGTGTCACTCCCAAGTGAAAGATCCGTATCGAACACATAAACATCATTGCCAGATCCGCCTCTGAGCACGTCATCGCCGCTGCCTCCTGTCAGGCTATTGCTCAACGTATTGCCCGTCAGGATATCGTTGAGATTTCCTCCAAGGACATTCTCAATTGTGCTGCTCGAACTGAGATTCAACATCAGACCGGCGTTCACGGTCTGAGCGACTGCAAGCGAAAGATCAACCACAACCGCACGCGTGCTTGTTGGTCTGAAGTCCAGGATGTCAATTCCACCGTCCGCTTCGTTGATCGTGTCGCTGCCTAAACTCACATCTGTGTCAAACACGTAGACATCGTTGCCGGCACGACCAGTCAGAAGGTCATTTCCTCCTCCACCTGTGAAGCGGTTGCTCAAAGAGTTCCCCGTCAACGTATCACCCAACGCTCCGCCGATGACACTGTCCAACGTATCGACTGCCGATAGCGTCAGCGTCAGACGTCCGGAAGTCACGGTCTGGAGACCAGCCGTTGCCAGATTGACAGCGACCGCGCTGTTCAGGGTGCTGCTGAAATCCAGGGTATCAACACCGCCTCCGGATTCGTTGATCGTATCGCCCCCAAGAACCAGATCCGTGTTGAAAAGATAAGTATCATTTCCCGCAGCCCCGGTGAGCGTATCGTTTCCTCCGCCACCAGTCAGAACATTGTCCAGCGTGTTTCCTGTCAGAGTGTCTCCCTGAGATCCGCCAATCAACTTCTCAATCGTATTGCCTGCAGACAGCGTCAACGACAGAGTCGGATTCACAACCTGCGATGCAGCATTCGACAGATTCACAGAAACGGCCTGAGTTGTCGTGCTGCTGAAATCGAGCGTATCAACGCCTCCTCCGGCTTCGTTAATTGTGTCCGAGCCGAGATTAGCATTGGCAGCAAACAGGTAGGTGTCATCACCAGCACCACCGTTCAGAGTGTCATTCCCCGGACCTCCTGTGATGACGTTAGCCAATGCGTTTCCGGTGAGCGTGTCCCCTAACGCCCCACCGATCATGTTCTCGATCGATGTCGCTGACGACAAGGTCAGTGACAGTCCCGCGTTGATGACCTGCGAGGCCGCGTTGGCCAGATTCGCGGTCACTCCAAGCGTTGTAGTGGCACTGAAGTCGAGCATATCGATGCCGCTGGCGTCATTGATCGTATCGCTGGCCAGTGCTAGGTCTGAGTCGAACACATAGACATCATTCCCTGCAGCACCGACGAGCGTATCATTTCCGCCACCACCAGTCAGCGAATTCTCCAGACCATTGCCAGTCAGCGTATCACCCAGTGAACCGCCGATTACGTTTTCGATCGAGTTGTTCGACAACAGCTGAAGTGTCAGACGTGAAGCCGTGACGACCTGCGATGCAGCGCTGGCAAGGTCGACGGCGATCGCTTGTGTCGTCGATGCGCTGAAGTTGAGTGTATCGATGCCGCCCACATCGTAAACACTGTCAGCACCAAGGACGATGTCCGTATCAAAGTTGTAGGTATCGTCTCCAGGTCCTCCGACGAAAACATTCGCAAGCGCATTTCCGGTGATCGTGTCATTCAGTGTCCCGCCAATCACACTTTCGATGGTGTTATCCGCAGAAAGAGTCAGCGTCAGGTTGCCGGCCGCCACGGGCTGCAAGGCCGCACTGGCAAGATTGATCGCGAGATTTCTGGTCGTCGTTGCACTGAAGTCCAGGGTATCTGCCCCACCACCAGCTTCGTTGATGGTGTCGGCTCCAAGGATCAGATCGGCGTCGAAAAGATAGATATCATTTCCGGCAGCTCCGGTGAGAATATCATCACCTCCGCCACCGGTCAGTCGATTGGGGCGAGCGTTTCCGATAAGCGTGTCACTAAGTGATCCACCGACCACATTTTCAATCGAGTTACCTGAGGCGAGTCTCAGCGAAAGATTGGCATTCACGACCTGGGTCGTGTTGAGACCCAAATTGACCGCCAACGAGGTACTCGTTGTCTGGCCGAAATCTAATGTCTCAAGCCCTGAAACATCCGTGATGATGTCGGTTCCCGAGGCCAGGTCCGTGTCGAAGACATAAACATCATCACCTGTTCCTCCATTCAGAATGTCGTTGGCTACTCCACCGATCAGCGTATCGTTTCCGCCATCGCCGTTGAGAGTAGCCGAAATGGACAAAAGTCGATCGACAGACAACTGATCATTGCCGGTCAATCCGTTCATCACGATGTTCGTGACCTTGGTCGCATCGATCACATAGTTCACTCCGTTGCGAACCGCGTTGAAATACACGGGTGAACCTGCAGGGGCAACTCGTTCAACGCTCATCTCATCAGCAAAATTGCTGCCGGTGAGTGACAACACTCCTGAGTTCAACTGCACGGGGGCATCCGAACGATAACGCTGTGCATAAATGCCATAGCCGTTGTCTTCCTGACCTTCGCCAGCCCACGTGACAACAAAATCTCCGGCGGCATTCATCGCTATGGACGGCTCAAGTTGACCTTCCCTCGTGAACGTGTTGACGCGGAACTCGCCCCCTTGTGTCACTCCAGCCGTGTTGTACCGCTGTGCGTAGATGCCGAAGCCGTTGCCGTCCTGAATTTGGCTTTCCCAGGTGACAACAAAGTCACCGTCCGCATCCATAGCCACAGACGGAAATCTTTGCATGCCCGGCGTGAATGTGTTGACCCGAAACTCTCCTCCCTGCATCAATCCCGCCGCATTGTATCGTTGAGCATAAATCCCAAAGCCACTGCCGTCCTGACCATTGCTGATCCAGGCAATGACGAAATCTCCATCATCAGCCATCGCCACCGAAGTATCGCCCTGATTGCCGACCGTAGTCGTGTTGACGCGAAACTCGCTGCCCTGCACCAAACCTGCCGAATTGTATCGCTGTGCGTAACTGCCGTAGCCAGCGCCGTCCTGACTAATGCTGGTCCAGGTGACGACAAAGTCGCCATCGGCATCCATTGCCACGTCTGGTGCGACTTGACCATTCGCCGTGAATGTGTTGACGCGGAACTCAAGCCCCTGCGCCACTCCTGCAGCCGTGTAACGCTTAGCGTAGATCCCGGTGTCGCTGCCGTCCTGACTGTCACTCTGCCACGTGACGATAAAGTCTCCAACAGCATTCATCGCCACCGATGGAAATGCCTGATCATTGGTCGTAAATGTGTTGACACGGAACTCGGCCCCTTGAGCCACACCCGCTGAATCAAATCGCTGAGCGTAGACACCCAAACCACTGCCGTCCTGATTAGTGCTATGCCAGGTGACGACGAAGTCCCCATCCGCATCCATCGCGACCGAAGGATGCGACTGACCTGGCGCCGTGACCGTGTTCACTCGAAATTCGGTCCCGACCGGCACACCCGCCGAATCGAAACGCTGCGCGTAGATGTCGTCGCCGCTGCCACTCTGAGCTTCACAGTACCAAGTAACGACAAAATCTCCGTCCGCATCCATCGCCACGGAGGAATCATACTGCTCAGTCGGTGTGTAGGTATTAACTCGGAATTCAGATCCCGCAGCCTGAACATTGGCCATCGCAAACACGTGCTGATAGCTGCCACCGGGCGTTCCATCGAGATCTCCATCCAACGAATTGCCAGTCACACCTCTGACCGTGTCCAGCACAGTTAAGCGGAACGTTCCGACCGTCAACGATGTTCCCAGTGTCAGCTCGGCTTCATACTTGTTCGTCTCACTATTTGGTCCAAACGTGATACCCGTGATCAGACTGCTCACATTGACGCCGTCTTGAGTGAGCTGCCAGTTCGCCGGATTCAGCACGCTATTGGCACCACTTACCCCACCGCTGACATTCATGTCCTCCGAGAACACCACCGTCAGCGTATCCAGTGTGGTACTCAGTCGCCCGCCAGGAGCAATCTGTCGTTCTAAGTCTCGAGCTTCGGTCACCGTCGGCCCGGCAGTGACTGTTGCTTCGTTAAACCGCTGGTCATAGATTCCAAACAAGTCCCCGTCCTGACCAAGACTCTGCCACGTCACAACAAAATCTCCGTCCGCATCCATCGCTACGGACGAATTCTTTTGTTCATCGTCTGTTTCCGTATTGACCTGCAACTCACCACCCTGTGCGACGCCTGCCGCGTTGTACCTTCGCACATGAATATCAGATCCATCGGCGTCCTGAGCATAACTACTCCACGTGACTACAAAGTCTCCATCAGCATCCATCGCGACAGAAGGAGCATCCTGAGAGTCCACGATTGTTGTGTTGACTCGAAACTCGCCTCCGAGCGGAGTCCCGACGGAATCATAACGCTGAGCGTAAACGTCTTCGCTGGTTCCGTTCTGAAGACTTTCCCACGCGACAACGAAATCCCCGTCCGCATCCATCGCTACAGTTGGCCTACCCTGACGATCTGTCACGGTCGTGTTGACGCGGAACTCGCTCCCCTGTGTTACGCCGGCTGAGTTGTACCGTTTTGCGTAGACTCCAAAGCCACTGCTATCCTGAGCGTAGCTCTCCCAGGCGACAACGAAGTCTCCGTCCGCATCCATCGCCACGGCTGGACGGGTCTGGTTACTTGTTGTAAATGTGTTGACCCGGAACTCGCCTCCCTGCATGACGCCAGCCGAATCGTAACGCTGCGAGTAGACGCCGGACCCGTCGCCGTCCTGATCAAAACTCTGCCAGGTAACTACGAAATCACCGTCCGCATCCATCGCAACCGCCGGAAGACCTTGACCGTTGGCCACCGTCGTGTTGACACGGAACTCTCCGCCCTGAGCCACACCTGCCGAGTCGTACCTCTGCGCGTAGATGCCAGAATCACTGCCATCCTGAAGAATGCTCTGCCACGTAATGACAAAGTCCCCATCCGCATCCATCGCCACCGCCGGCAGACTCTGCTCATTCACCGTCGTCGTATTGACGCGGAATTCTCCCCCCTGAGCGATACCCGCAACATCGTACCTCTGCGCATAGACGCCGGTAATACTGCCGTCCTGAAGACTACTTGTCCACGCGACAACGTAGTCGCCATCCGCGTCCATCGCCATAGAGGCTGCAGTTTGAGAGTTCACGGTGGTCGTGTTGACCAGAAACTCTCCGCCGACCGGCGTTGCTGCAAGAAGCTGTCTGGATTCAAGCTGCTCAGTTCCAGAACGACGCGATCGACGCGTACGACAAGGTCGCAAAGAATTCGTCATGCGTTGTTTCAGTTGCGTCAGCCAGGATTTATGGTTCAACATGGGAGGCTCGATTCCAAAGGATCAACGATCGACAGAATGATGTGCACTGTTTTGTAGGATGGGCATTCCTGCCCGTCGAAACGCGGTGTTGTCTGCGAGACATGGTCGGACAGGAATGTACAACCTACGTTTTGAGGCTTGTCACACTCAGCCGTTATTGGCCCGGCTGTTCGTAAATCACATTCTCCGGTCGCAGCCAGTACGAAAAATCCGGAGCCGTGAATGCCTGACGAACAGCGTTGTCTGCCTGGTTCAACACATTCACGTTTCTGACTCCCGGCAGATACTGAACGTCGTAAATTTCCGTGCAGCCGGCTGTGAACTCGAATGTTCCCACCAGCTTGCCTGTGGGCAGATCAATCACAGCCAAACCGCTGAGCAGTTTTTCATGTCGCTGCTGAACCGGCAGTCCGCCGAAAATGTGCTTTTCACGAATCTGACACATGCCGACCACGGCAAAGCGACCGATCAGGCACAACCCTCGCAGATAAGCAGGCAAGGTGCAGACGACTCCGGCGGAGCCCTTCGCGGGATCAAAACAAAGCAACTCACCCGCACCAGAATTCAACAGCCACAGTCGTCCCTGATGCCAGCGCGGAGAATGAGGCATCGACAAGCCTCGCAACACGACGTCGCCCGATTCCACATCGATCAAAACTCCGCCGCTCGCTTTGTTCTGACGCCAGCCTCCAACCGTGTCAGTTTCCCCCAACGCCGTGACATACTTCGGCTGGCCATCGACAACAGCCAGACCATTCAGATGACAACGATCTTCCGGCACGATGTCGCTGATGAATCGCGGCTTCCAGCGCGGCACAAACGAAAAGTCTTTACTGAGCCCCGACAAACAACTGAATCGTGAATTGACGAACCACAGCCCATCGTCCGTAAACGCTACATCATGAGCATTGACATCACCGGTATGGTAGGTGGCTCGCGGAAGGTACAGTGCGTCATACTTGCCTCGCTGATCGGGCAATACATCAGAGGCCAGTAGAGGCGCATTCGCCAAGAGCGTGATCTCATCTTTCGTGGCAAGCGCCAGCTTGCCTGGCCCGACAGCCAACCCCATAGGTTTTGTGAACTGCCGCATCAGCACGGACGCCTGATCGCGTCGCCATCCCAGTGTCATCACCTTCCCGGCTTGATAAGTCGTAAGGATCAGCGATCCAGACAGCTCAGATAGCCACTGCGAAAACGACTCTGTGCTTTGGCAGACAATTCGCGTCTCAGGAGCTCTCTCGCTGAATGCTGCATCTTCTGCAGACGACGAAATCGCTCGGGAATCAGCACTTAAGGAACTCAACACGGGATTCTCCTCGAGAATTAACCAGGAGCACTTATGCTCCGAGCCGATGGACATGCTTTTCCCCACCTAGCGATGCCCGCCCGAAACCTCGGCCAAAATTTTCCCGAATTTCTGTGGCGTCCCGAGAAATTGCTTCAAACTGGCCGAATTCCGTGAGCCCCTGCGACCATTCCGCGGACGTCTTTTGCAGGAGTATCAGCAGATTCTCCAAAGGTTTAGCGCCAAGCTGCGGGAGTTGTGCGACGCAAGTCCCGCGATCGTCCTCGAAGCAACAAGGCGACCTTTTCCCGATACGTCGAGCAGTGATTCTCAGGTCGACGCTTCTCTCCACCGAGGCAGTTTGACCGAAACATTTGACGACCAAAAATTAAACGCATGCCACATTAACGGCCCCATCTATCGCCGGCCGCTGTCAGTTCGAACAACTACTTGATCTCACCCTTGATCGCGCTGAAATTTTTCGGTCACTAAATTTTTCGGTCGACGCATTCACTACTCAAAGTGAACATCTGACAGAAAGATTTGACGACCGAAACATTAACGCAACGCATATCTCCGGATGAAAACGTCCATCCACGGAGTCTGTGGGGGCGAACACTGTCGACGCCACCATGGCTTCTGGCAGTCGTAGCGGCTTCGAAATGAATCTTCACTTCCGTTTCACGTTTTGCTTAATCGGGCCACAACGGTAATAATCCAGACTTCCCGCCTCAATTGTGCCTGTAAACTTCGGAGTGAAAATGCTGCATCAACTCTGCCAACTTTTGATTCTTGCTGGCGCCGGACTTTTGGCTCAGGAAAGCTCCGACGCCGATCAGAAGCTGCACGCTGAGGCCCAGCAGATCCTCGCATTGCCTGCCGCTGAGCAGGACCTGATTCGACTGGTGCAGATCGACTTGTCGCTCTCCAACGAGAAGGATCCAGCCAGCCTCGAAACCTGTCGCACAATTCTGCGAACTCTCGCCGTTTCAGAAAACGAAACCGCCATGGAACATGTTCGTGCGATCTTTGAAAACGATCCGGAACGCCGCGGTCTCGCCGCGTGGGCCCTTAGTCAATCCACCACATTGCGTCCGGCCGATCTGCAGGACTGGCGCTACATGGTTCGATCGCTCAATGTCGTTTCCGGTGAGGATGCCGCTTCGGTTATGAAAGCGTTAATGCGTTTTCGAGTTCGTGCGAATAAACCTCAATGGGTTCGTCAGGTCATTCTGATCGGCCTGCAGATGACTCCCGAGCAGCAGCCTGCAGCCATCAATTTGCTTAAACATTGGACAACAATGCCAAAGGGAAAAGACAGCTGGAAACTGTCAGACTACCAGGCATGGTTCGCCAAAGAACACTCTGATCATCCTGAAGCGGTGCTGCCTGTTGATTCCACAACTCGTAAATGGACTCTGGCCAGCTTGCAAACTGAAATTCAGAACCTGGAGCCAACGCCTGACGGGGTGGTCGCCGGGGAGAAAGTTTACGAGAAAGCCGGTTGCCAGAAATGCCATCGAAGAAGCCAACAGGGACAGGCCTTCGGTCCTGATCTGACATCACTCGGTTGGCGTCGACAAAAGAAAGAAATCCTGCATGCCATCCTGTTTCCGTCTCATGATCTCAACGAGGAGTATCCATCTGTCTTAGTCGTTCTCAAAGACGGACGAACTCTGAATGGTGTTCTCTCTTCAGGCGCGGAAGGGATGATGAGTGTTGTTTCGAACACGGCAGTTCGAGAAGAATTCCCGCGAACAGAGATTGAAAAGATCGTCAATCAAAAGATCTCGAACATGCCTGAAGGAACACTGGAACCGCTGACAATAGACGAGATAAGGTCCCTCTTCGCCTACCTGACATCCGTCGACGGTGTGCCCAAACCACACGGCGACGAACTTGAATAGTACAGAAACGATTTTGCGATCCCCATCGCTTGCGTCGCTTTGGCTTCCGCCGAAGAAACGTCAGCCTTGCCCGATTCGCTGACTATTTCCTGCAAAGGCCGCTGCATGAGAACTGTTGCTTTGGTTCTGTTGCTGACGAGCACAACGTTC
>CANHVD010000112.1 GCA_947463775.1 Planctomycetaceae bacterium
CGTGAACGATTGCAGCCCGGGAAGTCAGCGAGTTTCACCGAAGAATGGTGGCTGGCAGAAATGAAGTATCCGGAAAACAGTGAGGCGGATCTGAATGCTCTGAAGGCGGCCATGAAGCAGTTGAAATAGGTGAATCAGCCGCCTTCGGTAAAAATGGCAAACATCGTGCCATTCAAGAATAACGGAGTTGGCAGCAATCTTCCTGTAGGAACGAATAACGATCGCCGATTAAACTGCTTAAGGAAGCTTGGCCGTCGAAAGACGACCCGGTCATTTCAGACCTGTCCTCTGTAACCCCGACGGAGATCTCAAACCAACCGCGTAGACCCGGATCAATAAGGGTGCATGTTTAACATGACTCGATCCTCGACTGTCTCGCACAGCATCCACCGTTCGCAGTTCAGGACAACTCTGAAGCCCTCATGGCCGTGGTCAGGTCAAACTGATCACGGCCATTTTCGTTCACTGCTTTGGGCGTCGAAACATAGGCCTGCAGTTACCGGCGGCTGATCTGCTTTTCCCAGTTGCTTGCTCCGAGCGGCTGGGCGTTTCGCGGGGGTTTGCTGATCCAATAGTTTAACGGCAAGCCGGCGGCATCGTTGTTCACTTTCGCCTCCGTCTGCGGCTTGCCGTTAAACGAAATGCTCAATCGGCGACTAAGTTAATGCCGCAATCGGCACTACTTCCAGCGATAGACAATCAACGCATCCAGAGCACGCACAAAGACCTGATCATCTGCGACGGCAAGATGAGCCCATGTGGACGCGTCGCTGACATGTCGTGACGAGAGTTGCGAAAACTCAGTCGGGTTGGCGTTAATCAGAATCAGATCTCCGGCTGAATCCAGAACCAGAAGTTTGGATCCGTTGGCGACGATGCTCCAATAGTCGCCGAAGGGAGTTGTTCGCCACAGCGATTCACCGCTCTGAGGATCAATGCAGCTGAATCGTTTGTTTCGCAGATGAAGATAGATCTTTTCGTCCACGACAACCGGAGAAGACATGTAGGCTTCGGTGGTATTCTTCCAGACTTGCGTGGCTTCAAATTCGGTGGCAGAACCTGGAGCAGCTTTCTTGATCTCATAAAGTGTCGCACCGCCGCCGTAGCTGCTGGTGAAGATGCGATTGCCAATCACTGTTGGGGTGAGAATGTTCATGTCGCGAAATGACGGGATATCGATGGTCCAAAGCTCCGTGCCTTTTTCAGCATCAACACCGCACAATCTTGCACGTGTTTGAACGACCAGTTGCCGAGTGCCTGCGACGTCGGAAAGTACCGGCGATGAAAAGGCTCCCCCCATCATCCCGCCTTCTTCCTTCAGGCTTCTCCAGACGATGGCCCCGGAAGAACAGTCGATCTTCACCAGTCCACCCGATGTCTGCACAAACAGGAAGCCACCGTCGATCAACGGGGAACAGACTGAACCGAATGTCTGACCATTTGTTCCGAACTCCTTTTTGAAGTCGATACGCCAGGCTTCTTTTCCGGTTGCTCCATCCAGAGCGACGAGTTCGTCAACCATTCCAGCGACGTAGAGTTTCTGTCCATCGTAAATTGGTGTCGACCGAATCCAGCTCCCGTTGGAGGCCGCGAAGAATGGAACGGTCATAGCGCCGGGCCATTCGACGCTCCAGAGTTCTTTACCGGTCTCTCGGTCCAGTGCTTTGACGACTTCCTTTTCTTTGTCGACCGTTTCCGTGACGAACACTTTGTCAGCCGTCACGATCGGGCCGGAGTAGCTTGACTGCAAAGGAAAGCGGTACATCTCAACGAGCGAATTTTCATCCAGCGTTTCAGGCCATGGGGCTGCTGTAATGGCACATGTGCGTGAAGGTCCTCTCCACTGAGTCCATTCTGCTCGATCCGCCGCACAAAGAACGGCTGGGATCGTGATGATGAGAGAACAAAACAGGGCTGACAGGATTCGCATGAACATTGTTCCTATTGGCATCTAATAATGAAAATCAGCTCGGGATTCTTTGTAAGGGAGCCAACAACTGGGGCGTTAAAATGCAGACGAACTCAGCGAGTCGGGATTCCTGAGCGTCGAGGTTACTGCAATTCACTGTTTTGACTTTGCCGACCACCACGGACGTCGCTCAACCCATGATGAACGTTTTAGACACGAACTCGATTCTGTCCAACTTCCCACTACTTCTTTCTGCGGCGCTTTGTTGCTGACGTTTTGGCGATTGCCATCGCAGGCTGCAACGTTTGAAGTACTGCAATTACGAATTCTTTGGCTCTGGGGTACATGTCCTCGGAAGAACTTCCTCGTGGTCCGGCGATGTTCAGTATGCGGATTTTTTCGCGCTGAATCCATTCGCCGACCGACGTTATCTTTTCCGAAAGAGACGCATCGACCGTCAGCAGACCCTGTGATTTTTGTGCCGCAAGATATTCAATCTTCAGCGGTTTGCCATGTGACTTTGCGGCATCAACCGTGAGTCGAGTGCCGCTGGAGATTTCGTTGAGTACGAGGATCAGAGTGCCGTCCGAATCTCGCACGTTCCACTCGGTCCGAACGGCGTAAGAGCGAGCCGCTGTCTCTCGGAGTGGATACTTCGTCGGCACCGCCCCATCTTCCGAACGGCGATCTCGAGGACACCAGCCTCCAACTTCGAACCCCAGCTCCATGGCAGCATCAAGCGCAGCGCGGTCGACGCCGGTCTGGCCTCCTGAGACGACCTTGAGCGAACTGGGGCTGGAATCGGCCGAAGTAATGGTTGCAATCCTTTGTGCAGGTCGGATCGATTTGCTGTGATCAGGGCAGGGCAATGGAGATAGTCTTCCGCCCGCGTGATTCATCACGTCGAGTTCGAGCGGTGTTGACACGGCGGCCAGAAAGCGTGGAATCTAATGCCAGCCCTTCAGAGTGACCTCGACACTTCGGGAACCGCCTTCATCCTGAGGTCCACTGCTTCGAATGTGGAGCATGATCTTGTCGCCGACATCGAAGCTTCGAAGCTGTGTCACGAGCTGATCAAAGTCCGTCAGCTTCTTGCCATTCATCGCGACGATTAAATCCCCTGAACTAATCCCGGCTGCGTCGGCGGAAGAACCCTTCTGAACGCTTCCCACAAGAATTCCTTCTTCAACGCCAAATCGTGGTTCGTTCAGGACACCGAGACAAACTCGTCCGCGTTCTGCAATTTGAGTGTCCCCGAAAGTGCCCTTGAGAATCGCGACCTGTTCGATCGCCAGAGGATGGCCATCGATCAGGTAAATGGAAACCAAACGAGGCTGAGTCATAAACGATTCTGTCTGAAGCGAGTCCAATCGTCTGAGCAGTTCAAAAGCTCGATCGTTGCCAGGCCAGTTCTTATCAATATAGATCTTCAGATGTCGCGATGAAGTTGGGTCAGCCTGTCCGAACATTTGCGGTGGAGCATCGGGACTCTGTTTCCAAAGTTCTGACGGATCTTTTGGAGAAAGCGGCACGTTCATCGACACCAGTTCGACCACGGCAATTTCAGTCCGGCGCTGCCAATGGCGGTCGAGAACGTCGCGGGCCGTTTCGGAAACAAACCATCGCTCTGAATGCGCTGATTTTTCAAGGGCCTCTGACGTAATGCGGACATCGTCGGAATTCAAAGCGGCTTGTTCGTAGCGAAGTTCAAGGACTTCAATAATTCTCCGAGCCGACTCGCTCTCTGTTCCTGTTTCCAGAACCTGACAGATCTCCTGCAGTTGTTGATCTTTGGCATCACGGAGCGTGGCGACGGCAGCCTGTCGGCGGCCAAACTCCGGAGAACCAAGATCAGCGATCAGTTGCGCGACTTCCTCCGAAACACTGGTTTCCGGAGACATCTCGGGCGAACGGCCGCTGACAGCAGGTGTCTCCTCGACTTGAGTTGGGTCGGCGAATACGGTTGATGCTGTGAAAGGCAGCAACATGGAGAGAACTAAGAACCGCAGCATGCGGGAAAACACTCGGCAGGATTTCATGGAACGTAAACTCCTGTTGAGAAACAGTATGTCCTGCATTGTTTCCGGATAGCTCCCGTTCCGCAAGACCGGGGATTCCATAAGACAGGTTGTCGAAAGGATTGTACAGTGGTTGCAGAGTCGATCCCGGATGCTCGGTCGTCTGACCAGACTGAAAACGTGACTTATGCTGCAAATAGTCCTGCTTTTGTTTATCGTGTTGGATCCTTTCGGGAATCTGGTCACGATCAATTCACTGCTTCACAATCTGGACGCGAAGAAACGCCGAAATGTGATGCTGCGCGAGAGTCTTATCGCGATGCTGATCCTGTTGGCCTCTGTTTTCGCGGGCGGCCCAATCATGTCCGCGCTGGGGTTGAAGCCCTACGCATTGGGAATAGCGGGTGGAATTGTGCTCTTCATGATTGCCATGGGGATGGTGTTTCCGGCTCGGCGCATGGTTGATGAAGAGGACGTGGGCGATCCCGTCATTGTTCCGATTGCGATGCCGTTTATTGCCGGCCCCAGCACGATCTCACTGATTCTGCTGCTTGCGGAAAAGCATGATCGTTGGACGGTCGCGATGGCGGTCTTGATTGCCGGAACAATCTCGGCTCTGATCCTGACACTCTCACCGGCGATCTACGCGTTTCTTGGCCATCGAGGTTCGCGAGCCATGGAGCGGCTGATGGGAATGCTGCTGGTCATGATGTCCGTGCAAATGGTGTTGGACGGAATTCAGGCTTACCTGCTGACGAACGCCCGGTGATATGTTTGCGGACCCTGCGACTTCCGGAAATCTCAACGCGCGTGAAGCTGATTCATGAGACCAGCCTCATCCCATTCTGAAAGCGGTCAGCACGTCCTCTGGAATCTGATATCCAATACCGGGCTTCGTCGGAATGTTGATCGCCCCGTTGATCACTGGAAATCCAGCGCTCTGGAGTTCTCGACGAAGCGGCGATTCAAACACTTCCGCCGGAGCGAACTCGATGAAGGGTGTAATCGGCGAGTATGTTGCCAGGTGCACGGAGGCGGCGCCGAGAATCTGTGTGGACCAGTTACCCGGGCACACCTGGGCTCCGCGTGGAAGAGCCAGTTCCACGATGCGCTTGGCTTCCGTGAGTCCTCCGCAGGTTGTCATGTAGGGTTGCACGACAGTCACGCTGCCGCGGTCCATCATGTCTAAAAACTCCCAGCGTGTGACGCCATGCTCGCCCATGGCGAGTGGAATGCAGGTCTTTGCTGCTAGTTTTGCATAAGGCTCAGGGTTGTCGACCGGAAAAGGGGTCTCAAAGAATGTGAGGTTTAGTTCTTCAAGTTCTCGACAAACGCGAACAGCCGTAGGAACATCGTTGAACAGATAACCCACATCAACCATCAACGCGAGTTCATCTCCGATGGCCTTACGACAGCGGCGAGCCAGTTCAACCACGTCGTGGGGGGATGACATCATGGGTTCAACTTTGAACGCTCTGTAGCCCATGGAAGCCAGCGATTCGGCTCGGGCCACCTGCTGCGAGAACATAGCCTCGCCGCCCCACACGTCTGACACCAATGTGCAGTACGGAGTGACTTCGACGGTTGAACCGACTGTTGACTGGAATGGTCCTCTTTGAATCCCACCCAGCAATTGCCAGACAGGCTGCTTCAGCATCTGGCCGTAGATGTCCCAGATCGCAACATCAAGTGCTCCCAGGATGATAATCTCCCAGCCGCGCCGATTTGTATGCATCAACGCGTCCCACATGTGTTGCCAGAGTCGTTCGGGATGCGTGATCTCCTGACCAATCAGAAGTTTTCCAAAATGCGTTTGTGAGTCACCCACCGTGGCCTGCACAACGCCCGGAGGAACGCGGAAAACTTCCGACAGCCCTGTGATCCCTTCGTCGGTATGAACACGAAGACAAGCCAGAGGCTCAATGCCGCCTTTATCAGGATCAATCTCGGGGCCATCACCGATCACGAAGACTTCGAGCTGCGAGATTTTCACGGATGCTTTTCCTTCCAGCGGTGACGGAATCAACGGCTATCGTGGCAAGGATAACCTATCGACGGCTGGGACCCAAATGCTGATTGGGAACGCTTATTCGCAGTTTTGCAGCCGACAGCGGCGATGTTTTGCTGTGTGATCGGCAGAGAACAACGCCCGATTACTTCCGCAGAAAGCGATAACCCACGCCACGGACGGTTTCGATCAGGTCCGGGGTATCACCCAGCTTTTTGCGGAGCGACCGCACATGGACATCGATCGTACGTTCCAGAGAGTTCGCATCTTCGCCACGAGATGTTTCCATCAGTTCGTTGCGAGAAAATGGGCGACCCGGCTGAGACATCAAAGTCCAAAGCATACGAAACTCAGTTGGTGTCAGATCAAGTTCGATCCCGTTGAATTTTGCAGAGTGAGTCGAGCGATCGATCTCAACGCCGTGCAGGTTCAGATAGTTCTTTCCGGCTTCGGCCGTTTCGGTTCTGCGGAGCAGGGCTTTGATACGGTGAATCAGGGGCTGGACCCGAAACGGCTTCGTCACATAATCATCAGCGCCCATATTAAAGCCGACGATCTCGTCGGTCTCGGCACTGCGAGCGGTCAGCATCATGACGGGGATAGACTTTGTTCGAGAGTCGGCCTTAAGCAACCGACAGATCTGCAGCCCGTCAATGCCCGGCAGCATCAGATCCAGAACACAAAGATCGGGCAGCAGAGACTGACAACGAGCGAGTCCGCTGCGTCCCTCACGTTCCCAATGAACGCTGTAACCCTCTTTTTGCAGGTTGTAGATGACCACGTCGGCAATCGACTGTTCATCTTCAATCACAAGAATGGTCGGCGACATAGAGAGGGATATACCTTCGAGCGCTGGCGGACAATTGTTAGGCCTTGACGAGCCCCTGCAAGTCCTGATTCGTTACGCTCCCCCAGTGGCGCTCGCACCGGATCGGCGGTGAAGTCTCGGATGCCGAATGATGGCACCCTCAACCAGATAAACTACATCTTCTGAAATATTGGTCGCATGGTCAGCAACACGCTCCACGTGACGAATCACTGAAAACAGATGCAGACCAGGTTCGACCAGATCCGGTCTTTGTTTCATCATCACAACGACTTCGTCGATCAACTGACTGTTCAGATTGTCAACATGTTCATCGCGCTGACAGACCTTTCTGGCTGCCGCTGCATTCTGTTCGACAAACGCATCGATACTGTCATGCAGCATGCTGAGAGCTTCGCGGGTCATTTCAGCCAGCCGAGCAGGCATTGGAAATTCCCCGTAAAGCGCGATCCCGGCGGAACGTTCTGCAATGCTGACCGCAAGGTCAGCCACACGCTCCAGTTCCGCCGTAATCTTCATCACCACCGCGACGCGACGCAGATCGTTTGCGACGGGGTGGTAGAGAGCCAGAATCTTCAAACACTCTTCTTCAATTCGAACATCCCACTCATCCACTTCGCGATCGCGGCCGGAAACTTCCTGGGCGAGTTCACTGCGCCCATGCTTCAATCCATCGACAGCATCGTTGATCAGTTCTTCTACTGCAGAGCACATCGAAAGAATGTCCCGATGCAGATGCTCCATCTCGCGAACAAAGTGAATCGTCATGGAAGCCGTTACTCTGAATGATGTGTATTAATGAATTGTTAAGGCGGCTGCAGATTCTGCGTGGCAGGAAATTTATTGTTAAGACATGGGCTGCTGCCCCTGATCTGTGGCACCCAGATCATATGCCAAAAGGTGGTTTACTGCCGCTGCCGCTAAGTTGTAGGTGCCGTTGCTGCCGTCGGTTAAGATCCTTTTCAGCGGATTTCAGCTCTTGCCTTAACCGAATCGACCCGTAATGTAGTCCTCCGTCTTTTTCTCGGAGGGATGTGTGAAGATTTTCATGGTCGGGCCGGACTCAATCAGTTTGCCCTTGTAAAAGAAGGCCGTTTGATGACTGACTCGTGACGCCTGCTGCATATTGTGAGTGACAATCACGATCGTGTAATTGGCACACAGTTCTCCGATCAGGTTTTCAATTCGGTCGGTGCTGGCCGGGTCGAGGGCCGAGGCCGGTTCGTCCATCAGGATGATTCGAGGATCTGTTGCCAGTGTTCTGGCAATGCACAGACGCTGTTGCTGACCGCCAGAGAGTGACATGGCGGAGGTTGTCAGGCGATCCTTCACTTCTTCCCAGAGAGCCGCCTTCCGGAGGCAGGATTCGACTAAGTCGGCCAGTACCGCACGGTTCTTTTCACCGGCGACGCGAGGGCCATAGGCCACGTTGTCAAAAATTGATTTAGGAAATGGGGTCGATTTCTGAAAGACCATGCCGACGTGTTTTCGCAGCAGAACAACGTCGACCGCCGGGTCCATGATGTTCTGGCCCTCCACCAGGATTTCTCCCTGGCAGCGAGAGCCTTCTATCAGGTCATTCATCCGGTTCATTGTCCGAAGGAAAGTACTCTTTCCGCAACCGGACGGACCAATCAACGCGGTCACGGACCGCTCTGGCACTGTCAGGGAGACATCAAACAGAACCTGATGCTCTCCATAATAGAAGTCCAGATGCCTGGCCTCGATCGCAGCAGGATGTGCTGACATATCGAGATCTCGATCAACGCCGGCGACGGATGGCGGAACGTTACCTGAAGAGAGAGTTGGCATGATGAAAAAGCATCAGTTAACCGGAACCGTATTAGGTTGTTCCGGGGAGGAGATGAGCCGAGACAATTCGATCCGGAGTAGTTTTGCAACATTCCAGAACGAAACAATTACCATTTCAGCCGTCTGCTGGCAAAGTGTCGAACGACCATGGCCACAGAGTTAATTGAGAGTAAAACCACAAGCAAGACCACAATTCCGGAGGCCGCCACGGCAGTGAACCGAGCGTCAGGTTGTTTGGACCAGTCGTAGATCTCAATTGGCATCGCTGTAAATTGATCCAGTGGAGCTTGCAACAACTGTGCAGGTTTGGTCAGCAGTTCCAGGGGAGACTCAATCCCGCCGGGGCACATGGATGTATAAGTGAGGGCTCCCAGCATGATCAACGGAGCTGCTTCACCAATGGCACGTGATGTTGAAAGAATAACGCCGGTCGAGATCCCCGGAAGGGCCGCTGGAATCACCTGACGCCAGATCGTTTGCCATCGTGTCGCACCAAGGGCCAGCGAAGCAACTCGAATGGAACCAGGCACAGATCGTAGTGCCTCCTGCGAAGCGGCAATCACGGTTGGGAGAATAACCAGTGTCAGAGTCAGGGCTCCGACAAGGATATTGTCTTCATAGATCGGAAGTTTGGAGAGACGGACCTTAAACAGTCCAAGGATTCCGATCACATGCTTTCCATCGAAGAGTGTCGCAATCGCTGCGGCAGAAGTTCTGAAGACGGTGTATCCCAGAATTCCATAGACAATCGATGGCACCCCGGCCAGATTTGCAAGGTTGACCTTGATGATTCGGACCAGCATGCTGTCTTTGGCAATTTCTTCCAGGTAGACCGCTGACCCGACCCCTACCGGAACAGAGAACATCGCAGTAAACAGAATCAGCCAGAACGAACCCCACAGTCCAGCCAGAATTCCGGCCTTTAGAGGGCTCGTTGAATTTGTGTTCGTCACGAAGTCAGGCGAAAGCCGACCGATGCTGCTGTAGAAGATCGCAGCCAATAGCACCACAAGGACAGCAAGTGCCGCGTAGGTGGAAAAGCGGCACAGCCAGGCGAAGACTCTTGAAAGCATCAACCTGCTGCGAATATGTCGATCACCGCCTGAGACAAAACTGACAGCCGGTCGTCTCTTTGCTGACTCACCATTGATAGGCGCGCCGTTGATGGAACCAGCATTGGTGCGAGCTGATTTCCCGGAAGGATTCTGTTCGCTCATTGATAGACCTCACGATAGCGACGAAGAATCCAGCCGGAGATCAGGTTGATGGTAAGCGTTATCGCAAACAGGGCAATTCCGATCGCATAAATACTCATGCGACTAATCGAGTCGGCTGCACTGTCGCCAGTACTCGCATGCACCATGAATGACGTCATCGTTTGAGCACCGCGGAGCGGATTCAGAGTCGCTATTGGCTGCTGACCTCCCGCGATGACGACGGCCATCGTTTCGCCGATCGCTCGAGAGAATGCCAGCAGGAACGCCGCAAGGATCCCCGACAATGCTGCTGGAACAACAACTCGTACTGACACATCAAATCGAGTGCTGCCAAGTGCATAGGCCGCCTCACGCAGGCTTCGAGGTACTGAGCGAATTACGTCTTCGCTAAGGGAAGCAATCAATGGCGTGACCATGATGCCTACCACAATTCCAGCACTGAGCGCATTAAATGTGCCCAACTCCAGCCCCAAAAACCCAAGGGCTGGTTTGAGAATCCAGGGAGTGATGAACTTCAGAGCGAAGAAGCCGTAAACCACAGATGGAATTCCTGCCAGGATCTCGAGGACCGGCTTCAGGAATTCTCTCTCTCGCGGAGCCGCGTATTCACTCATGTAAATCGCAGCTCCAAGCCCGGCAGGAACACTCACCAGCGACGCAATTACGGCAACCATGATTGTGCCGGACAGCAATGGAATGATTCCAAAACGTCCTGCCGGACCGTCAACAGGCTTCCAGTGAGTACCTGTCAGGAATTCCCATAAGGAGACCTGTTCGAAAAACGCATTTCTCGCCCCAGGGGCGTAAACGGCGTTTCCCAAAAGAACCAGGATAATTGCCGCGGTTGTCAACACCGAAAGGGCCGCACAAAGGAACAGCGCCGTCTGAATCAATTTCTCGTGACGGCGCGAAACCCTTTGAACGGCCCACGCGGGTAATTTGCCCATAGTCATAGGGATCAGTCCAGTAATCGCGTTGATCTCTGACTCCGATGGACCCGCGAAAACACATACTCTGAGTTCTGCTTGTAGTTCTTTCTCATGGGATCCGGCGCCCGAAGATAAAAAACGGGCGGGATCCTTATGAGCGGCAGACTATTCTTTCTTGACCGCAGCTTCAAATGCTTCGCGGCTGCCCTTTATTTGTTCATCTGACACATCAACATAACCAACCTTGCTGACCTGGGCTGCTCCCTCATTCAAATAAAACCGAACGAAATCCTGAACTTCCTGTCGTTCCAGTGAGGACTTCTTCACATAAATGAACAGAGGACGAGAAAGTGGCTTGTAGTCGCCAGCTTTGACCGCTTCAGGTGTTGGAGCGACCCCGGCGGCTGGATCTTCTGTTGGTGAAATCTTCAGCGCTTTGACCTTATCCTTGTTCGCAAAGTAGTAGGCACAGCCAAAGAAACCCATGGCCCCTTTGTCGCCAGATACTCCGGTGATGGTGACATTGTCATCTGAGCTGGGGCTGTAGTTTTCGGTGATCTCGTCTTCTTTACCGTTGATGGCTTCTGTGAAGTAGTCGAACGTTCCCGATTCTTCCCCGGCTCCGAAAAGCACGATAGGGACATCCGGCCATGCAGCATCGACATCTTTCCAGCTCTTAACCGTGCTGCCTGGCTCCCAGATTTTCTTCAACTGGGCGACGGTGATGGACTCGACCCAGGTGTTCTCGTTGTTAACGCACACGGTAAGCCCGTCGAGGGCCACCAGCAGCTCCAGAAGCTCGATATTATTCTTTTCGCAATCTGCCTTCTCAGAGTCCTTTACGGCTCGCGACGCGTTTGCGATGTCGATTCGCCCCGCAATCATCTCTTTGAATCCCGTACCAGTCCCGGTGACTTTCAGGGCAACTTTGACGTCCGAAAACTTGCTTTCGAATTCCTCCGCAACTGCTGCAGTGATGACCTTGACAGTGCTGGAGCCGTCAATCTGAATTCGTGTGGGTTCGCTACTTGTCGAAGGTGCAGTTGCCTCTTCGCCTCCTGCTCCCGTTCCTGCATTCGGAGTAGGGCCGTTTTCTACTGTGCAGCCAGAAACTACGGCTGCCAGGACTGCAAGAAGCATCACGGGAAAGGACTGACCACGGAATCGCATACTGAAGGATCCTTACAACAAGAACATGTGTTCGCACGCAAATATCTTCGACAAACCGATTTAATCCATGAATTGTTAAGATGCCGTTAAACTGAATTTGGTGGGTGTTGGTTTTAAA
>CANHVD010000113.1 GCA_947463775.1 Planctomycetaceae bacterium
ATTCCCGGCGCTACGATTCCGGAGAATCAGCCCGAGGTGAAATATGAGATCACTGCTCAGCCGAACGCGACCGTGGGAGAGCATCTGGTGAACGTTCGGCTGCAGATGAATTTCAACGGCCAGAGTCTGGTCATGGAACGACCACTCAATCTCACCGTTGTTGAAGTGAAAAAGTAGCCATGTAGAGAACTTTGAATCAGCGTTATCAATCGGAGATAATGCCAGTGTGATTGGCATTACCTGATGATGCTGGTCAGTTCCTGAAGGATTTCGTCTGTTACGGTAATCGTTCGGGCGTTCGCCGAGAATCCTCGTTGGGCAATGATCAGACGAGTGAATTCAAGAGCGAGGTCAACGTTGGACCCTTCCAGCTGTCCTGAGCGAAGTGCTCCTCGACTGCCGGACAGGGCAGTGCCGATGTCGGGATTGCCGCTCGCCAATGAAGACGTGAAGTAGTTGTTACCAATCGCGACGAGACCGTCTGGATTTCTGAAGGAAGCGATTGCCAACTGGGCGAGTGGAATCTTTAAGCCGTTTGATGCCAGTCCAAAGACTTTGCCGTCGGTGTCAATCTGTACCTCAGCCAATTCGCCCGGTGGAAACCCGTCTGGAGTTAGTTGAAGCCGAGACGCTTGTCCGAGTGCAGTCAAGCCGTCGAATTGTGCGGGTGTACCGAAGCGAAGATTGAGAGTCTGTGAGGCGGGTTGACCTCGAAACTGGACTGTGATGTTACTGTCGCCCACGCCGGAGCCGGTAACTTGAGCGAACGACCCATCTGGTTGAAATGAGATCCCCTCAACCAGCGAGTCGAGGATTGTCCCTTCCGTTGGTGAAACAGAGGCGACCAGGGTCCACGATTGATCCGCCTGTTTTGTCATTGTCAGACCAATGGTGTGTCCTGCACCGCTTTCGTCGAAGACTTCCACTGACTGAAAAACCGTATCTGCGTTTTTTCCTGTGCGAGTCAGGATCATCTCATGGTCTTCAAAGTCAGATCGCCCTGTATTTGTAGGGCCATCACTGAATGACATAGACAAAAAGGATGGACCGGTAGCGTTAGCTGTGCCAACAACGTTGCCTAACCCGTCCAGGGAAATGGTCGAACCGGCAAAAGAAGAATTCAAAGCTGCGATAAGGTCGCCTACCGTGGATGTGGGCGTCAGGAGAAGTTCTGTCACCGTGGGATTCGAACCATCCGATCGCCGTCCACTGATCAGGATTTTGTCTCCTGCGACGTAATTCACTGTATTTGAATCGAGGTCGGACAAACGGGTCGTCAGAGTGGCAGGTAACCCTGCTGCCAAAAGCGGTGTGGAGGTCATCACTTCCTGTGCAACGGGACCGGTTGACGTTGAGGAAAGATTTCCCTTGATTTGCATCTCTGTTGAAACCTGACCAGGAATGCTGACACCCTTGGGAACATAGACGCGATCATCACCCGGAGTCTGAAAAGCCGGCAGGTCTCCATTGGGTTCGCCGGTTGGTCCAAAGCGTCGCACAAGGTATCCCGTGGAGGGGTCCGACAAATAACCACTCTCATCCAATGAGAAAGCTCCCGCACGCGTGAAGTAGGTACGCTCGCCGGAAGAAGCGACGAAGAAGCCGCCTCCATCCATTGCCAGGTCCATGTCGTTCCCGGTCGATTCCAGATTGCCCTGAGCAAAGTTCAGGTCGACCTGAGAAAGGCGGCTACCGGTTCCGATCTGTACCGAATTCACGCTGCCCAGAAGTCCTGACGACGACGACGACGTACCTCGTTGAACTTCGTACATAAGGTCAGAGAACAGGGTGCGGGACGTCTTGTAGGCGGTCGTATTGAGGTTGGCGAGATTGTTTCCCACGACCTCAAGCATCTTTTGATGACCGCGGAGTCCGGAAATCCCGGTAAGCAGAGAGTTGGCCATAGTCAATCAGGTCCGTGTATGCGACAAAATTTTCGGAAGACTGTGAGTTAAGGAGTCAGGCTGAGCCAGCGAGTCAAACAGCAGTCATGAATTAAGGGCTGTTACGGGGAAAGACTTTGCTCGTTGTAGGCAACACCCGTAACGTTGCTGATCGGGTAGAAGTTGTTGCCAATTCGTACCAGAATCTGACCGTCATCGGGCTTGATCTCAGAGACGATCCCCTTTTCCGCGGCTTTGTCACCGTAGCGAACACTCAAGCCCAGAAGCCCGGCCCCGGCATTGATGGATTCGAGGGTTCTAAGGTCGTTTTCAGCGGACGTTTTCTCGATCAGAGTGTCGAGCTTTGTCCCCAGGCCAGTGATACCACTGTTCATATTCTGAATCCCTTCCACAGTGGTGAACTGTGCCAACTGGGCAAGGAAGGCATCGGTGTCGGTTGGTGCCGTGGGATCCTGGTACTGGAGCTGCTTGGCAAACAGAGTCAGGAACTGGTCCTTGCTGGCAATACCGGAAGCGGATGCTGCGCTAACTGCTGTGGTCATGGCTGATGAGCCTTCCTGTGGTGTATTATCGTGAGAGCGATGTTGACCTGACTAATGGTTTCAGGCTCTGAAATTCAATGCGTGTTGCGAATCTCCGGTGCGAGTGGTGGCCGCTGTGGAGATTTGACTTGCTGCCCCATTACGCGAACTGCGACGCTGAGTTCCGACGGGCTGATCGAACCTCGAGGTTGAGTCCTGAGGAGTTTGTCGCTGAAACGCTCCGCCATTCATCATGTCAGGAGACAAAAACTCCAATGAGCGAAGCTCCATTTTCTCTCCTCGCAATTGATTTTCGATTTCGCTGCCTCGGGCCAGCAGCATGTCCATCGTGACAGCTTCGCGTGCTGTAACTCTGACCGCGAGGCCCTCTTTCGATTTGGACAACTCAATCACCATCTCGCCCAGGTCCTGCGGATCCAACTGAACAGTCAGGGTTTCTGATTCTGCGGTTGTATGTCTCTCCAGATGCTCAATTACAGCCCGCGATACCTGAGAGCTCAGCGGTTGCCGCATTTCAGATGTTACTGAAGTTGTCAGATCTGGCAGAGACATTGCGACTGCTCCAGAGGAAGAGAGTCGTGCTCCGTCTGATCCAGGGGAAGAAGTGTGTCCGACATTGCTCAGCAGTTGATTATCGTCACGAGAGCCAGATTGATTCGATGTGCGATCGGCGTCAGGCCCCGACGGTTGCACCCAGAACTGGTCGAGAGTCTCACCACGCGAATTCGCGAGCGTGGTTTTCTGCAGTCCACTTATTTCCTGTAAAGGTGCATCTGATGTATTCACCGTAGTTCCGAGAGAATTCAGCGGGCCTATGCTTTCGGTACTGAGTGGAGCGAGGTTAGTGATTTCAGAAAAACCATCGCCAGAAATACTTGATTGCAGGCTACTGGTTCCCGACCGATTTCTTGTCGGGGCCGTGGCAGCGACAGCACGGCTCAAGGCGTTCATGATTTCCTGAGTGACCGCGTCCGTATCTTTGGTGGATTCATAGAGTCGCGTGGCGGACCGGAAAGTTGTCTCAAGGCCCAATTGCTGAAATCCCTGCTCTGCATTTGGCAACACTTCCACTTCTGTTTGCGGGGCTGCTGCGTTCAAGCTTGAGTAAGAGGCACCGGGGTTCTCAATGGATGAGTTGTTGCCAGGAATAGTCAGTCCACCAGAGGTCTGTTTAGGCTTAACATCAGCCTTTGCCACAGGCGCTGTAGGGGCAGGGATCTGTATTTCGGCAGTGTCGAGCTTCTTTGGGTCTGAAGAGGAAGTTGGCGTCGGAGCCGCATTTAATGCTGTTGATTTGGGCTCGGCAGAAGAAACAACCTGCTCGGGGAATGAAGTCTTCGGGAGGTTCTGAGTTGAGGCTGATGAATTTGGTGTAGCAGTTAGCAAACTTTGCGGAGCATCAGACGTGGTGGACTTCTGGAGGTCAGAAGTTGTCGCTTCGATAGTCCCGGCGCTTGGCGAGACGTCTACTTTGGTTTGCTGCAATTTGTCTGTGGATACCGCCGTATTCAGAAGCATCCCCAGAACCTTCGAGAAATCTTCCTGGTCCGGCTCTTCATCAGGTTTCCGAGTTTTGTCGTCCGGTTTCTCTGCCGCTACTCTTTCCTTTTCTTCTGCTCGGCATTCGTGGCACGCTTCCGGATTCTTTGGCGCGTAGTCTGAGTAGTCGTTCTGGGGTGGCAGCACGGTCGTAAATGGAACGAGCATAACCATGGTATTCACGCTTCCCGAAAACATGTTCAGTCGATCGATGGCTTCGGTCAGATCCGTTTTGCAGAGGGCACAATCCACACTGGTCGGTGTTCCCGGTTTGGAAGTCCCCTGCCAACATTCGCCCGTTTGCGTTTGCTCCTGAGCAACGTTGGCTCAGAAGTCTTGCTGCAAACGAAGTGCATTGAGTCACTGACCGCAGTTTGCGTACCGAGAAGTGGTTTCAGGTCGTGGGCATTTCTACTCATTGCCTGCAAAACCCGATTTTTACCGGTCCGGAATGAGCCAACTGCTCTGAAAGGGAGACTGAGTTGTTCAGCTCAAGACGCGCTGCGGGAAAAAAATTCCCAGCAACAGAAAACGTTTCCGCTTTTGTTCTGCGGGCCTCAGTTCGTTCGCGGACCTTGCAGGTGCGTCACCTGTGCCAGCACTTTTTCCAGTTCCTGACGGCGGAAAGGCTTTTGCAGAAAGCCATCAAAGGAGTCTTCGTAGACACCGTCTTCTGTGCTGGAAATATAGCCGCTGCAAAGAATCGCCGGACTCTTGCAACCGGTCGCACGGATGGCTGTCAATGTTTCACGTCCATTCATCCCGGCCATGGTATAGTCCACCAGGATGGTGGCAAAATCTGATCGTAGTTGGGTCAGGGCGACGGCCGCTTCTCCACTGGAAGCTTCGACGACAGTCCAGCCGAGCAGTTCCAGCATTTTTACGAGTGGCGTTCGGACAAGATCGTCGTCATCAACGACAAGAATCGTGTTCGATGGTGCAGTTTTTTGCGTGTTTAATCCCGGTAAATTGGTTCGATCCATACCTGATTCTGCCGACATCTTCCTGGGAAACAGGATTGTAAACCGAGTTCCCGCTCCGGGTTTGCTCCAGACACCCAGAGCAGCATTGTGGGACGATGCGATGCCCTGGACACTCGACAATCCAAGGCCGTGTCCGGATTTCTTTGTCGTAAAGTAAGGATCAAAAATCTGAGCGACAACGTCGGGCTCCATGCCGTGCCCGGTATCAGTCACACTTAACGCGATATACTCTCCGGGTGTCGGTGATGAGATCCAGAAGTATTCCGAACTGCTGATGCGTCCACTTACAAGCTGGTTGTCAACTCGCATTTGAATATCGCCTTTTCCGCCGATTGCATCTGCAGCATTTGTCACGAGATTCATCAAGACTTGTTGAAGCTGTGTGGTATTGCCGTAGACGAGAGCTGGGTCCAGACTGGCTTCGAAGGAAATAGCAACCCGGTCAGGCAAAGCCGCTTTGACGAGGGGCATCATTTCCCGAACCAGTCCGCAGAGATCGATAATAGATTTTTCTGCAGTGGATCGCCCGGTGTAGGCCAGCATCTGTCGGCAGATTTCTGACGCCTGCTGAACAGCTCTGCAAATCTCTTCCGCGTGCGTTCTCGTCTCCTGCTCTCGCGACTTAATTGAGATCAATTCAGACACCCCGGTGATTGCTCGCAGGGTATTGTTAAAATCATGGGCCACGCCCGCAGCCATCACACCGAGGCTGGCCTTCTTCTGTGCCTGTAACAGACGAGCCTCGGAATCGCGACGCAGCTCTGTTTCCGTTTGTAGCTGGTGCAGCATCTCTTCCAGCTGGATCGCTTTCTGTTTTTCGCGATCGCGAGTCTCCTGCAGAGCCCCGAGCGTTCGTTCAACAGAAAACCGCACAACCATGGCAATGGATGGGGCGACAATCAGCAGCTGCACGATTTCGTTTGGGGTGACAAGACCGTCACTCAGCTGCTTGACGATGAGCCACGCGCCCGCACCGATGACCGATACCACCAGAAGCGACGACGTTGCGCTGAACAGCAGCCCTGAAATCACAATCATGCAGGCTGAACCTGTAGACGTTTCCTTATTCGGAGTGAGCAGAATGCAGCACCACTGAATAAAGAAAACCGGCAGCAGGTATCCGGAAACGATCAGATCCAGTTGTCCCAGCGTTCTTGCTCTGGGGATCAAAAGATTCCGCGCTACGTAGAACAACACGGAAATCAGCGAGACAGTCACTCCAATCGTGACGTTGTGTGGGGCTGGGTAGAGAATCAATACCGCCAGCCCCGCCAACACAGCGGAAAGCGCGCCAAATTTCAACGCAATTTGGTTATACAGGTAGACCGGATGATTCCTCAGATCTTCCTGTTGCGGTTTTGCAATGGAGGAAGAATCTGGCGGACTCGGCTCCTGATCAGAGTTCCTCATCCGTCACACAGCCTTCAGAAGCAGACTTAACGCAACGAATGTACTTGGCCAGTGTTCCGCGAGTTGCCTTCAACGGCAGCGGGACGAAGGCCGCCTTGCGGCTGGCCAGTTCGGCAGCAGAAAGATCCACATTGATCTCATTCTTCTCTGCATCAACGGTAATCTGATCGCCGTCCTTCAGCAGAGCAATCGTTCCGCCAACCTGAGCTTCCGGTGTAATGTGCCCCACGATGAAACCGTGTGAGCCGCCGCTGAAACGTCCGTCGGTCAGCAGTGCAACATCAGTCCCGAGGCCAGCCCCCATGATCGCCGATGTCGGAGTCAGCATTTCCGGCATACCAGGTCCGCCCTTCGGACCTTCATAACGGATAACAACAACATCGCCTTTCAGGATCTTACCATCTTCGAGACCCTTCAGCATCAGCTCTTCAGAGTCAAAGCATCGAGCTGTGCCTTTGAAGACCAGGCCTTCTTTACCAGTGATCTTCGCGACAGCGCCATCAGGGCAAACGTTGCCGCGCATGATTCGGATGTGACCACTCTCTTTGATCGGCTTCTCGATCGGCTGAACAATCGTCTGGCCTTCCTTCAGCCCGGGCAGATCCTTCAGATTCTCTGCCAGAGTTTTTCCAGTGACAGTCATGCAGCTTCCATCAATCAGTCCTTTTTCCAGCAGATACTTCAGTACCGCCGGAGTTCCACCGATCGTATGCAGGTCTTCCATCACGAACTTGCCGCTTGGCTTCAGGTCCGAAATGTAAGGAATGCGATCGCTGACGCTCTGGAAGTCATCGATTGTCAACGGAACATTCACCGCGCGAGCCATTGCGATGAGATGCAGAACGGCGTTGGTGGATCCACCCGTTGCCATAATCAGGACCATTGCATTTTCAAACGCCGCGCGAGTCATGATGTCGCTGGGCTTGATGTCCTTTTCCAAAAGATTCCGGATCGCAGCACCGGCGCGGAAGCATTCTTCCAGCTTGGCCGGGTCTTCGGCAGGAATTGATGAGCTGTAAGGAAGGGACATGCCCATCGCTTCAATGGCGGAGGCCATCGTGTTGGCTGTATACATCCCGCCGCACGCTCCAGCTCCTGGACAACTTCGACGGACAATCGCTGCGCGTTCTTCTTCAGTGATTTTCTTTCCGAGGTATTCTCCGTAAGACTGGAATGCAGAAACGATATCCAGCTTTTCGCCTTTCAGACCACAGCCTGGTTTGATGGTTCCGCCATAAACCATCAGCGCGGGGCGATTCAGACGACCCATCGCGATAATGCAGCCAGGCATGTTCTTGTCACAGCCAGGCAATGAGATGTTTGCGTCATACCACTGAGCGCACATGACGGTTTCGATAGAGTCAGCAATCAGGTCCCGGGACTGGAGAGAATAGGACATCCCGTCGGTGCCCATGGAGATCCCATCGCTGACGCCGATCGTATTGAATCGCATCCCGACCATACCGGCCGCCTGAACACCTTCATGGACCTTTGAAGCCAGATCCATCAGGTGCATGTTGCAGGGGTTGCCCTCGTACCACATGCTGCTGATACCGACCTGAGCCTTATTCATATCAGCCTGATCCATGCCGGTGGCATAAAGCATGGCCTGGGAGGCACCCTGAGAAGCGGGTTGAGTAATTCGGCTGCTGTGCTTGTTGATCTGTGTCATGGCGATTTTAACTGGTTTGACTGGATAAATTGGGCCGTGGGAGTCGTGAGGACAGAAATCGTTCAGAGTTCCTCAGGCAGCACGATAGCAGCCAACCAGCCCCGTCGCAAAGTCGGATGAAAACAACCTCGTGATTTCCGGCAGCGGCGGAAATTTGACGGACAATTTCCACATCACGCGGTGGAATGGGCTTCACATTTTTGGCAAATTTGGGCTGTCACAAGCCCAAGGAAGCAGCAGATCGTCTTTGCGAAGCACGCTGAATCGCTTGCTGACGCTCTCCGTCGGTCCGCTCAAACACGACTCGCAACAAGCGTTCAGCAACTGGCGACAATTCTCGTCCGCGACGACGCATGACGACCTGAGCTGTCTCGATGGCGGATTCAAGTGACCAGTCCATCGTCAGTTCACCCCACATTACGCTGCAGAAGGATGGGATGTGTCTTGGCAGCAAACGTCCGCCAGGTAGGACCATCGTCATCACGCCGACTGAACTTCCCGTATTGAACATGCTGTCGAGAGAAATCTTGGAGTGATCTCCGATGAATGAACCGACCTTGGTGAAGCCTGAGTCCACGAGCTGCCCCAGCAGAGGAACTTTGACGCTGCTGTAGTCATTCTTAAGGTCCGATGTGGACGACATTGCTCCGATGTTCACCCAGGGGCAAACATAGCTATGGCCGAGGAATCCTTCGTGATACTTGTTCACATAGCCATGCAGGATCGATTCTTCGACTTCTCCTCCAACCCGGCACTGTTCCCCGATTGTCGTGCCGCCTCGAATCAGCGCCCGAAAAATCTGGGAGCCGCGACCCACATGGCACGGACCCTCTATTCGAGTAAACGACTGGATCTGGACATCACGATCAATCGACACCGGACCACGTCGAGCATCAATAACGACATACGGATCGATTGATGCCTGCGAAGAGATGTAGATATCAGCAGCATCCCCCAGAATCTGTACATGGTCGAAATCAGGGCGATGAGAAATTCCTTCGTCGCAGAAGTCTCTGACCAGTTGTCTGGCGTTTTCGTTGATCAGATCCCACGGATAGCGAACAAATCGCCCGTTGGTGGGCACGATCCGCTGAGTTCCGGCATAGCGTTCCAGCGAGACTTCGGGATCGTTCTCGAAGATCTCTGCAAGCTCTTCACCGTCACCAAGAATCCACGCGGGATGTCCGTCGATGTAGCCAGCTCGATGATTCAAAAAGTCGAGTGCATTCAGCCGACGTTCCGGAAGCCAGCGGCCGTTGATCAGCAGGACCGGCCCTTTTCGAAGCCAGTCTCGATCATTCACTTTGATTTCTGGCTGCTCTTCTGCATAGGACTCTTTGAGCCACGATCGGATCCAGACGCCAAACTCCGCTGTCGGAAACCAACGCTGCAACCGGCGGCGAAGACAATCTCGCCCGCAGACCAGTTCAAATACTGGTCGAACCAGAGCCACCGGGCTCAGGTTCTCAGTCTGCAGATCTTCGTACAGCAAAATTCGCATAGGGAGCGGCAAACAAGAGAGATACCTCGCCATGGCGAGGTCGTGTGATTTTCAGGGAGTATCGATTCCCCCCCGTAGTTTGCCTTTCACACGATGGTTCCGAAATGCCATTTGCTGATCTACGCACCTTGCACGATCCCGCCGCGTTCGACATTCCGAACGCTAGCAGCAGATGCCGCTTGGTTCTGAGAGGAATCGGCAAAAACAGCAGGGCAGCAGTGTTAGCCGCGCGACGGAAAAGGTGTCTGGAACTTTGGATGCTGTGCTGAAGTGCGGCGACCAGGAGTCGCCGGGAGAATTCCACACACCCTTTTCAATACATAATCATCCGATCTCGTACGTCACAATTCCATGACGCTGAGCCCGGCTGATACGGTCTGTCGCGTAAAGCCCGGCCAGAACAAACTCAACACACGATGCCCTGACCGCAGAGTTTTCTGAAGCGTTCAGTTCAAAGGCTTTATCCCAGATCGGCGGGACTCGCTTAAGCAGCGTTTCATAGTGATCACTGGGAAGCATATCACCGACCTCAATCTTGACGCCTTTGGCGAAGATCTGAGAGATCGCTTCGAGCCCATGCTGCTCAACGTACTCCGCAAACACATTCTTCACTGCTTCAGCGATGACAGCATCCAGAACCTGACGCTCGCTCATCTGATGACTGCTCATCAGATCGATCTCAAGCTTTCCAAGCGATGACGAGTACAGATGCCCGAGATCACTGATTCGTGGTACCGCCGGCTTCTCACCCAGCACAGCTCCTCTGCGACGAGCACTGGCGATCATCGTCTGATAGTTTGCAATACTGAACCGCGCGCTGACGCCGGACGTCTGATCGATGTAACGACTCTTCCTCGCGCTACGGCTGATCTCTTCAATAATCTGTTTCATGAAGTAGGGCACAACGACAGGGAAGTCACCATCGAGCGGAACATCACATTCCTGCTCCATGATCTGGATCCCGGCGTCGCGATCATGAGGATAATGAGTCTGAATCAGGCTGCCGATACGGTCCTTCAACTGCGGAATCACTTTTCCGCTGCGGTTGTAGGTCGCCGGATTTGCAGAGAACAGAATCATCACATCCAGATCAAACTGAATGGGGTAACCGCGAATCTGCACGTCCCGTTCTTCAAGGATATTGAACAGGCCGACCTGCACAAGTTCATCCAGTTCGGGTAGCTCGTTCATCGCGAAGAGCCCTCGATGCATCCTGGGAATCAGCCCGAAATGCAGAGCCTCTTCTGCCGACATACTGGTTCCTCCCGCCAGTCGAGCGGGGTCGATTTCTCCGACGATGTCGGCGAACTTTGTTCCCGGTGCGAGTCGTTCGGCGTATCGCTCGTCACGCGACCACCACGCGATCGGGACCTGGTCCGGAGAGTTTTCGGCGATGCAACGTTTGCCTTGTGAAGTGATGGGCTTATAAGGATCCTCGTGAACCGGGCAGCCAGGCAGATCAAGATACGGGATCGCGTCATCAAGAAAACGAGGCAGGGCACGCATCATGCGGCTCTTGCCCTGACCCTTTTCGCCAAGAAATAGAATGTCGTGTCCCGCCAGCAGCGCAAGGCTGATTTCGGGGATCACTGTGTTCTCGTAGCCCAGAATTCCAGGGAATAGATCTGTGCCTGTTGCCAGCAGCTTAAGGAAGTTGTCGCGGACTTCCGCTTTTACGGATCTGGAACGCCAGCCACTGGCCTGAAGTTCTGCCAGTGTTGCGGGGCGATTATGTGTTGCGGAGTTGGCCGGCTGAGACATCGAGGACCTGTTCCTGACGAAGAATCGGTTCTGCAGGGTTAACGGAGTGAGACATTATTGACTGCCGCAGCCCGGTGAACAGTCAGGTCGTCAAAAATAGTGTCGTCGTCGTTCGCAAAAACAAGCTTTCAAACCCAGGTGGAGTCTGAAATTTCTGGTGTAAACGCACCATTAAGCTAAGAAAACGCGGATTCTTCGGTGCTCAACGTGGTCGATCTGAAATTGTGGGCCAAAGGACCGCTTTCAGCCAGGTGCAAGCGGCGAGCAATGTCCATAAGGCAAGAGGAATTAACATCGCGAGTCCTGCGAGGCTCATGAGCGACTCCGTGCGGCCATAATGCATTTCGTTGTATAGACGTGTTACGACAGGTTCGAGCTGCACGGGTCTGAGAATTGATGCCGTTGTGACATCCCAGAAACACCACTGCGCAATCACCAGCCCGCACAGCAGCCATGGGAAGGTCGTCATTCTCCAGAAGATCCTGGATACTCGCCGGCGAATTTCCGGGTGCGGAGAACTCATCAACAGCGAAGCGGAATGCAATGAAGATCGTTCCATCATCTGATTCATCATCGCGACAAGTGCAAAGGATCTGGGGAGAATCGCCATGGACTGCCCCAGTAACATGGGCAGCCAGGTATCGTAAAGAGGCCGCAGCAGACTGTGCTGAAAAGCG
>CANHVD010000114.1 GCA_947463775.1 Planctomycetaceae bacterium
CGTTCCGAAGGTTGTGCGAGTCGACAAGAACAATCACATGATTGCGTCCTGAAGTATTCCGACCGTGAACAATCGGCCCCATCACTCCCATAATTCACATCACTCCCATCGCCACCCCTATTCCAAATCGAAATCCGTAAACGGTAGCGTAGGCGAAGATCGCTCCGCCATTCCTTCCTTGAAATGACGACGACAGACGGACACGTAGCTTTCATTGCCGCCGACTGTAATCTGCTCCCCGGAACGAAGCGGCTTCCCGTCGCCATCAATCCGCAGCACCATGGTCGCCTTACGACCACAGTGGCACACGGTTTTGATTTCCGACAAGACATCGGCCCACGCCAACAGGTACTGACTGCCTTCGAAGAGCTGTCCCTGGAAATCGGTTCGAAGTCCGTACGCCAGCACCGGGATTCCTTCCAGATCGGCGATTTCGCCCAAGTCAAAAACCTGTCGCTGAGTCAAAAACTGAGCTTCATCGACAAACACACACGCCAGCGGATCTTCCGCATGATGCTTTCGGAAAATCTCCAGCAGTGAATCTGTTAACGAAAATGCTATCGCGTCGGCTTTGAGCCCGATTCGTGACGCGATTTTTCCGATGCCATCGCGCACGTTGAGTTGTGGGGTCAGCAACATCGGACGCATCCCGCGTTCCTGATAGTTGTAGGCCGCCTGCAACAACGTTGTCGACTTGCCGGCATTCATCGCCGAATAATAAAAATACAGCTTGGCCATGACGGCTCCGGAATCCTCAAATAGTCGCTGGCTCGAACTGTCCTTGAATAGTCACGATCAAATGTCGACGTCCACCGCTATTGCGATGTTCGCACAAATAAATCCCCTGCCAGGTTCCGGTCATTAATCGTCCGCTGGAAATGGGGATCGATAGCGACGGGCCGGTCAACGTGGCCTTCACATGAGCCGGCATGTCGTCGGCGCCTTCACACGTATGCCGATAGGGCCAGGATTCCGGAACCAAACGATCAAGAGCCATCCCCATATCGATTGGCACATCCGGGTCGGCGTTCTCATTGATAGTCAGTGAGGCCGAAGTATGCTGGATGAAAACATGCATCAGCCCCATTCGGCATCTTCGCAAATGTGGCAACTCACGCAAAACATGCGAAGTGATCAAATGACATCCGCGAGGAAACGCTGGCAGGACAATCTCGGTCTGGAACCATTCGCTGTTTGGCATCGACATTTTGGCTCTGGTGATCTTTCTCAACACTCAACACAACTGGAACTCAGGCAAAGTACACAATGCGTGCAGACCTTCGGTCAATGCAGAGGACGTGCCCGGTTTCAGCAACGCCTCAACACGCTCCCGCGCGGCGTCGGGAATGCGAACAGCAAACAACAATGTTTCGAAGTAGTCAATCAACGCGCGGGAGTTCGTGAGTTTTCGCGTTGCCAGGTATTCTCGCAACGATTCTTTTCCGAAACGAGTTTTCTCGTTGGTAATCAACAGACGAACAAGATTCGATCGTCCCAGCAGCGTTGAAGAATTGATCCACGTGCGCCCGCCGTCCCAGCCTTTGACGCTTGGCGGATACAACAGCCCCTGTCCGAGCGTTTGCATTGAAGAAGCCAGCTCAAACGAGTTCGTTGAACCCTCAAGGCATCGTAACAGCCCAATTGCCAACTCGACCGGCGACCGAACTTTGCGACCCACAGAGTGCTCTGAATAAAATAGATTGCTGGTGAGGATGCGTTTCAGCACAGGCTGAATCATCATGCCGGATTCACGCATAAGACTCGCAAGCGGCGCAATCAGTGCCATGTCCGGGGTCGGCTCATCCATTACGAAGAAGCGGATCAGCTTGGAAACGATAAATTCGGGCGCCGACTTTTGCTCCAGGACAATCCGAACGCCGTCCTCACCGCCGAACTCACCGTTTTGCCCCAGAATCGACTTCGTCCCCGTATCGTGCTGATAACGATTGAAACGAAATTCGCCGCGCCGAATCTCCCAGCCTGTAAAGCACCGCGCCAATTCGCGAATATCGTTTTCCGAGTACTGTCCTTCGCCGAGGCAGAACAGTTCCATAATCTCGCGAGCATAATTTTCGTTGGGATGAGCTTTTCGGTTTGTCGCTGAATCCAGATAAATCAACATCGCCGGGTCGCGGGAAATCTCCAGCAGCAACGCGGAGAAATCGCCGAATGCAAATGATCGCAGGAGTTCATTCTGCGTCAGCATCAGGGCGGGATCTGTAACCTTGTCAGCGCCGGTCGCAAAATGTCCGTGCCAGAACAGAGTCGTCTTTTCTTTGAGCTGAGTACTCGTGCTGAGCATTCGGTAAGCCCACCACGCTGAAAGCTGCTGAACATTTCCCGTGGCGATCGCGGAATTCGCAAGAGACTTCATGTCTCGCAGAAAGTCTTCGGATTCTGTAGCCGCCAGTAAGTCGTCAACGACCTGACCGGGAGTCTTGCTCACCGCAGCGGTCAGTTCTTCCTGAGTCGCCCCGAAGCCAGCGCGACGAAACAGATGCGAAGCGGTCCGTAGATTCCATGCGGACTCTTCGTCGGGCTTGAATTCGGCCCACGCCCACTCCGGATCAATCATTGTCTCCATTGCCAGAACTCCCGAACACCATGGAAATCTGCGGCGACTTTGAGCTCCGTCCGCACAGGTCAGGGTGGCATTCTAGAGTCTGTCTGTTTGTTTTGCTCGCGCGTCTGATGGATTTGTAAATCATCTGAATTCTGCCGAAATCAATTCACAAAATCTCTCACACCGCGCTGGATTATTCTTCGGGCGACATCAACTAAGGCCCGGGGTTCGTGAGATGTATTCTTCAGATCATTACCTCAATCTTCGTCGCTCACAAAACAGCGTGACAGCGATACTGAAGCAGCTCCACTGAAGGGACAACTCAGCTCAATTATTGAGCTGATAGAATACCCAATTCTTCCCCGGTGACTGGATTCAGTCGCTGCACTTCGGAAAGCTTCCAGGTGCTTCCGCGGTTGACCCAGCGGGTCTTCCATCGAGTAGACGCGTGGTACGGAGTGCTGGCCTGTCTGACGGTCATGGTTCCATTGGCTCGAAGTTCCGCATCGGCGGACTGTCCATCGTCTGAAACCGTGATCTTAAGATCCTGCAGGTGGAATCCTTTGTCGAGGATCACAAGCTTCAGCCCTTGTTCTGCAGTTTCGCGAAGCTTTGGGGAACCATCATCGATATGTTCGCCTATCGCAGACAGGTTCTCAGACTTGAAGTTATCCAGCAAGCTTCCCAGTCGGCCTTCGACATGTTCCGAAGGTGTTACGATCCACGCCTCCAGAAAATACAGTCCGACTGCCATTCCCAGGAACGCAAGGGCAAGCAGGCGCGTTCGGCTTTCTGCCAGAATGAGTAACACAGCGGCTACTCCCGACAAAATCATGATCAGTGGCCACGGGTTTTCAGTAATCCAGGACATACAGACCTCCCGAAGTTTCTTTGAGCCCAATTCCGCTATCGCGTTGGACGAAGACGCCGAACAAACGAGACAGTCTCACGTTCAATTTCGTCTGGCGATTTTCCAAACGCTTCCTGAAATTCCGCAACTCGTTCCTCCGGCGGCACTCTCTGTAACGGTTTTCTCTGAGAAATCTTCGTCAGATATTTCTTCATGCCGTCCTTTTGCTGGCGAAACAAGTAGCTGGTCAGTCCCCAGCTTTCCGCATAAGCAGTCGCCATCGTCTCGGAACTCAAGAAGGCTTTGTCGACCGACAGAAGATCCCGTAATGGAATCTCGGTCGCGCCGTTTTCCGAATGCTGAACGAAGACCGGGTGATGGCGACCACTCACCAAGCCGGGCCGAGTCCACAGGTTCGCTGATCGAGGAGCGATTGGTTCGAAATACAGAGCCAGTCCTTCCGACAGCCAGAAGGGATTATCAGCCATCCGGATTTGCAGCCCCGTATTGAAGGCCAGTTGATGAACCGCTTCATGGACCATTGTGGCCACCTGCAACGGCTGATCAGACAAGCGTTTTCGAATGGCTGTAGAGGAACGCAGACTGCGATCACGGGTTAGATCCATCAGCAGCATCTGGTTGTCACGCAGCGAGTAATACCCCGGAGTATCCTCAAACGATGTCTCCGGGTGCTGAGCTGCGGCGAATTCTTTGAACTCCGCCTCTGACTGCAAAATGATGACCGGCAGTTTTCCTGCAGGCTGGCGAACAGCGATTTCCTGTTCGCCCATAAACTCGAAATACTGGTCGAAGACTTTCTCCAGCAGCTTGCCGACAAACTCAGCATACTCCTCGGCTGAGTTCGAGCAGATGACATAATGGTCCGTTTGATGGATCTCAAAACCGGCCTGAACCTGCGACAGCAGATCATTCCCCAGCTCATCATTCGACATTGCCGAAAATGGCACATCCGAAGGCGTCTTTGACTCAATCACCGCCGGAGTCAATTGTCGAATTCGACCATTGCGTTCCTCCAGCAACACGCCACCATCCTGAGCCTCAATCAGGATACGGCCCGATATTTCCACTGGCATATCAGGCGTACCAGAGGCTTTCATAACCACCGTAGTTAAAGTTTCGGAACTCGCCGGTTCATCAGCAAGTCCCAGTCCGCACCAGCAAAAGAGCAAGCCCACGATCTGCAAACTGGTACCTGCAAGACTCGCCCCGTGTGTTAATAGTGCAGTGGCAAGACAATTCCGCCTGCAGTTAATGCCTGCATGAGGTGTACGTCCAATATCCTGTCCTGCCACCATTCTGCGCTCTCAAGTCCGTCGTGGAGATGTTTTCAGGTCTTCAATTCTTCCTGCAACGGACTTTACCAGTGACACAGAATTCCTGAAAAACCAAACCCGAACTTCATTCAAGAGATTTGCCTTTTCGCGAATTGCTGAACACCGAAATGCTTTCCGCGCAAAGATCCCTTCTCGACCGAAAAGCATACACGCAGATTTCTACGGCAAGGAACACAGCGATCGTACAGAACGGCCTCAGCAAACTGTGCATCCGCTGTGTATTTTGCGATCGCCAATCAGGTGTTTTTCCTGGACTCGGCGGTAGGGGCCGCTATTTGTACCGCTCGGCTTTCGATTTTACTGGTTAACGAGAAGCCAAAAAACTTATAGGGTGGGCATGGCAGGGGACTGGCCCTTTGTTGCAGAATACGCAGAATGGCCGGTTTGCATTCTCAGACCTCGCAGAGTTTCTGCGAGGAATGTAAACTCGCCGCGCGTCGTCTGCGAACATTCGGAGTGATGGTCATGGCAATCTCCCTCGAGCAGTTTCAGAGTCAGATCGCCGCAAGCGAGTTGTTGAAGCAGGAAGAAGTGTCGGCCTTTATCTCGGCATTTCCAGAAGACAAACGCCCAAAATCCGCCGAAGAGTTAGCTCGTGAACTCGTTCGCCAGAAACGTCTGACGAAGTATCAGGCCGAACAGATCTATGCGGGCAAAGGCAAGATGCTTGTGCTCGGCAACTATGTTGTCCTCGACAAGCTGGGACAGGGCGGTATGGGCGTCGTGCTGAAGGCCGAGCACAAACGACTCAAGCGACCGGTCGCTCTGAAAGTGATGTCGCCGACGGTTGTGAAAACTCCTGACGCGCTGAAAAGATTTCATCGCGAAGTCGAAGCTGCCGCGAAGTTGCGTCATCCTAATGTTGTCGCGACAGACGATGCCGACGAGGCCAAGGGCACTCACTTTCTTGTCATGGAGTATGTCGAAGGCAGTGACCTTTCGGTGCTTGTGAAGAAAAATGGACCACTGTCGGTGGATCAGGCCGTGCAGTGCATTCTGCAGGCGGCTCAAGGTCTGGAGTTCGCGCACAGCCAGGGCGTAGTTCATCGTGACATCAAACCGGCCAACTTGCTGCTCGACAAAACGGGAGCGGTAAAGATTCTCGACATGGGCCTTGCACGCATCGAAGGCGATGCCGGCAGTCAGGGTGAGTTGACCAGCACCGGTGCGGTTATGGGAACCGTCGACTACATGGCTCCAGAGCAGGCGTTGAGCACAAAAGACGCGGATGCTCGCAGTGATATTTATAGCCTTGGGATATCGCTGTGGTATCTGCTGACAGGTCGCTGCGCGTTTGAAGGCGATTCACTGATGGCCAAGCTACTGGCTCACCGCGATGCCGCGATTCCCTCGTTGCGAAAAGCCAACACTGACGTGCCGGAGGCCGTCGAAGCTGTATTCAGGAAGATGGTGGCCAAGCAACGCAACGACCGCTACCAATCCATGACGGATGTAATTCGGGATCTCGAATCGTACGTTAACGGGACGAACAGTTCGCCGGTCCATGTGTCGATGCCTGAGATTTCAGAGGATCTGAATCTGCAATCATTCCTCAGCCAGATGGGCGGCCCCGGAGGACCATCGGCCACATCGCTTCAGCACAAAACCGTTCAGAGCCCAGTGCAAGCCAACCCGACTTCTGATGCCACCGCACTGCTGGGAGGCATGAGCGTCGACACTGATCCTCATACAATGGCGACGATCCAGTCGCAGGCTCGCAAAAACACTCCGCCGACGAAACAGTCCCAAAAATCGACGACATCTCCACCATGGTTTCGCAACGTACGCGTTCTGTCTGCGGCGGGCGGTGCCGCCTTGATCATGCTGTCTGTAGCTGTCTTTTTCTTCCGTACGCCTCACGGAACTTTGCGTGTCGAAATTCTCGCCCCCGAAGTGGAGCTAAAGATCGAAGGAACGGAACTGACATTTCGAGACGGCAGGAATGAGCCAGTGTCTCTTACGACGGGCGAAAAACGACTCATCGTTTCTCGAGGCGATCTGTCATTTGAGACCGAGACATTTGCGATGAAAAAGGGAGAGGAGATTCTCGTCAGGGTCGAACTCTTCGAGGACAAACTTGTTGCCACGAGTAACGAAAAAGTCATCGGAGAAAAATCAATCGGTCGAAATCTGGTCACTGCGTCGACGACTGGCCAAAAAACAGCCAACGCGGCGCCCGTTAAGCCTCAGCCAAAAACTGAGGCGGTTGCCATGATCCCGACCCCGGAGACTGGACTGAGATTCTCGCCTGGGGACACTGTGGAACTGCCAATGGCATCCCGCCCGGAGAAAGTTGAGTGCACGCTGGAAATGTGGCTGACTCCTGCCAATGACATGGAGCTGACGGGTATCTCTAACCTGTTCGATGTTTTACGAGGCGGGATGGTTATTGAGAATTCTTCTTTCAGGTTTTACACGTTTCATGGACACGCCCAAAGCAAGCCGCTCCTGCAGCCGGGGCAACGAATTCACGTGGCCGGCGTCAATGATGGAGAACGGCGGTTGCTGTATCTGGATGGCCAACTGATTGCGACAACCCCTGACGCGGGAATTCCCTGTCCAGACACCGCTCCGCGTGCTCAGGCGATCGGTGGATCCCGTTTTCAAGGCGTGATCGAGGCCGCTCGTATCTCAAGTGTTGCTCGATATCGCGGGCCGTTCAAACCACCGGCCAGTTTCGAATCCGACAAACAGACAGTCGCTCTCTACCGCTTTGACGAAGGTTCCGGAGATGTGCTCAAGGATTCCTCCGGCAATGGTCAACACGGGAAGATTCTCGGCGCGGGATGGGTCCCCGGCACGAGCGTCAGACCTCTCGAACCACGGCCCACGGGTGAAGTGGTTGATCTGCTGGCCAAAGTGAAATTGCCGGATGATATGCTGGAACACGAAACGCTGGGTGAATGGACTCGTGATGGTCAGGTGTTGATCAGCCCCGGCGGAGGTAAAGCCGGACGTATTCAGTTCAATTATGAGCCGACACAAGAATACGAAATGACGGCCGTTATAGAGCGAGTCTCGGGCAGCGACGGTGTAATGTTCGGCGTGATTGTGAGCGGTTACACGGCCGAAGTCGGGCTCGACATATTTAAACCTCCGGTTTCGGGACTCTCAATCATCGCCGGCAAGGCTTTACCGGACACCGCATCTGTGTTCAAGCAGGCTGTTCTGCAGGATCGGAAACAACACACGATTCGCATCAAAGTCGGAAAACGTTCTGTGGATGCGAGTGTCGATAATCGCTCGGTGCTGCACTGGGAAGGCGACCCGAGCGTCCTTACTTCATCCACAACCCTGCGAAATCCTAAACAGCTATGGTTCGGGGCTGCTTACGATCAGTTCAAATTCCACAGGTTAAGTCTGACTCCTCTGGTTCCTTCGAAGCCCGGAATCAATAACTCAGTTGCACCGTTGGAGCCAGAAAAAAGCGTTCGCTGGCCATTCGACCCGAATGATGGACAGGAACACGAGTGGAGTGAGCCAGAGAATCTGGGAGCGAATGTAAACTCTGTTCAGGATGAGTGGCTTTGGGGCGTTAGCGAAGATGAACGTAGGCTCTGTTTCTTCCGAGATCGAACTGCGTATATTTCAGAACGGGGAAGTAACAGCGAGCCATTTGGTCCTTCACAGCCACTTCCTGGCGTGCAGGATATCTCGCGGCTTGGCGCAATCTCTGCCGATGGCCTGACATTGGTGTATAACAAATCTTTAACGGACGCATCTAAGGGAATATGGCTTTCAGATCGATCGCAACTGACGGAGCCATTTTCTGAGCCGAGACTGGCATTTTCGAGTCCCGAAGATGCATTCGCTCCCGGGATTATGACTCTCTCGCCCGACGGGTTGACATTAATGATCGGTTCAAAGCAACCGCCAGGTCTGTCGTCCGACATTTGGGTTGCAACACGTGACAATCGTGAATCAGTCTTCAGGTCTCCGGAAAGGTTGCCTGAACCCATCAACACAATCGCATGGGATACGCCTTGTTATGTTTCCGGCGACGGCAACTTTCTTATTACCGCAGCTCGCGATCCGGATGGAGTCATACTCGAACGCAGATTTTTCTACTTCAGCCGACCTAGTGGTCAGGCGCCATTCCATGATCGCGTTTCTCTGAATCTGTATTCGGAAGAATTCCAGCCACCGGTGACAACCGGAGGGTACCAATTGTCTGCAAACGGACGCGCCATCTATCTGCACAATCCGGGACTTCCAGGAGGTTTTGGCGGAAACGATATCTGGGTGCTGCGCCGTGTTGTCAAGACAACGAAAATGGCCCGGAAGATGACTCGTCTTGATGAGCTGCCGGACAACGGCTATGTGGGTTTTGATCAATTACGCAAGGTCGGAGAAGATGACGCCGCCAACGGCAGCCTGAAAGACAACTTCCGGGGAATTATTGCGTCTCGAGGACTGATCGTTCATCCCAATGGTAAGCCAACTGGTACCTGCCGTGTGACTTATGATCTCGCTGGTCGATATACAACATTTAGAGCCTGTTATGCACTTTGAGGGTGTACCCGTGAAAGCAGAATTGAAACAAATGCGAGCCAATGCCAGCCGTTGAGTGTTGTCGCCAGTCGTTCATAGTCGCGAGCAACACGCCGAAATCGCGCGAGCCATGCAAAGGTTCGTTCCACAACCCAACGCTTCGGCAATAGAAGGAATCCTCGTTTCGCTTCGGTATGCTTCACCACTTCAAGTCGGATGGAATGTTGTTCTGCCTGACTCGCCGCAGATTCTCCCGTGTAGCCCTGGTCCACGTAAGCCAGTTCGACTGACTGTTCCGTAACCTCCTGCACTCGCTCAGCCAGCTCCCCAACCTGAGCTCGGTCCTGCTCATTCGCAGGCGTCACAACCGTGGCCAGTAGATTTCCCAGCGTATCGACCGCTGCATGCACCTTGGAACCTTTGCGTCGCTTGGCTCCATCATATCCAGCTCGAGCACCACTTTCCGGCGTCGACTGCAGCGTTCGAGCATCAATGATGACAGCCGTCGGATCCTCCGCTCGATCGCTATTCATTCGAACGACCATCCTCAGATCCTGTGCGATCGATTCGAAAACCTTTGCCGCGACCCAACGTCGCGCCTGTTGATAAACAACAGTCCATGGCGGAAAGTCATTGGGAAGATATCGCCACGGGCAGCCCGTTTTGACAAGATATCTCAATGCGTTGAAGACCGACCGCATGCAGTACGCTCGCTGTGGCACGTCTTCTGCCATGAGTGTCAAATAAGACACCACAAACTCCCATTCGTCATCCGTGACGTCGCTGGGGTATGACTTCCCTGTCTTGCTCATTACATAACATCAACATATGTCTTCACTTAAGTCAATAACAGGCTCTAGAGGCACGGCGTTTTGTCGTCCGAGCCGGGGGAGTCCGATATCAGCGGAGATCATGGCTGATGGGAAATCTCTGTGGAAATCCGGTGATCTCACCCAGTTGAAGTTTTCCGGTGCACCTTTTGAAGTCAGCGTGATTGGTGTTCGTCAGTTGACGCTGATTGCGACCAGTGAGAAAGAGATGTTTGCGGCTCATGTCCTTTGGAAGGAGCCAAAACTTTTCGAGGCCGCTGCCGACGAAGCGAAGTCCAAAGCCGCGCCTTAAGTAAGCCGGATTGTTTGCCATCGCGGCGATCTGCGAAGATATGCATTGCTTTCACTTACCGGGATTCTGCAGATCGAACAACAAAATGGGCAGACGGCCTCTTCATTCCTGCAGACGTTCGGGTAGAATGCCGACTGTTAATGAGTGCCGGACTGACCGGCGAAAACCGGGGGGCGATCGGATTTGACTGGGTTTTCGTCAATCAGGGTGGCGTGCCGAGGTTGATCAGCTGGCCTCGTAAAAAGCCGATCACCAATAACTGCAAAACCGCAGTTCTCTCTCGCAGCTTAGAGATAAGCTTCGCTGACCTAAGGATCCCCGCCTAAGGAGCCGACCGTCAGTTGCAAATTTGGGCTGGCATCAGTTCAACCGTCCGTTACGGCTGATGCGAGATTTGTGATGGACTGGTGCGGGATGGTCTTGTTCGCTGAACCTCTCCCGCACGACTTAATCAACGAACTACGCACGTAGAGGCTTTGGTTGTGGGACAACAGGACGGGGGTTCAATTCCCCCCGCCTCCAAATTGAAAGGACTTGCGATTTATCGCAAGTCCTTTTTTCGTTGGTACTTACATCGTTTCTAGCAACATAAAGCCAGCAGAAAGTCGTCGTTTAGGGCCTGATATTGTCTGTTTTGAGCCATGTTCATGTCTAGTTTGGTCGTTGTCGCAGGCGCATTGTGAGCCTATAGTTCCCTGAAAACAGACACGAGGGGAGACTTGCCGATGCCCAGCTACGAAAAGGAACTGAAGCGATCCAAGGATGGTTCGATCATCCGATATGTTGGCTACAACATGCAGGGAGTTCCTGAAAAGTTCAGGCTGGTTCCTGCTGTCGCTGCTGGCGACGAGTACAGTACTGATGATTGCCATTTCCATCTACAGCGAACGCCTGCGTCAGAGTTTTGATGAAGTCGCCGAGCAGTTGGATGAATTTGGCCAATATACTCTGGAAGGGAAGATCAGCGAAGGAGCCATGGGGACCGTCTATCACGCTCGCCATGCCCTGTTGCGTCGTCCGACGGCCATTAAGATCTTGCGACGCAAGGGCTCGCACGCGGCTGATAACGAACGATTCGCTCGTGAAGTTCAACTTACCAGTCAACTTTCTCACCCAAACATTGTAACCGTCTATGACTATGGTCGAACTGAGAGCGGGCAATTCTTTCTGGTGTTGGAGTATCTCAACGGTCGCAACCTGAAGGACATCGTGACTGGAACTGGCCCAATGCCGGATGGTCGAGTAATACGGATCCTTGCTCAAATCTGTGCGGCTCTGTCATGTGCACATGCGAACGGCTTGCTTCACCGCGATATCAAGCCGGAAAACGTGATGCTGCTGAACACGCCCGGTGCTCCCGATCTTGTAAAGGTACTCGACTTCGGCCTGGCCAAACCAATTACCGAATCGACGGGTGATATTCATTTGACTCAGCAGAACGTCATCGTCGGAACACCGCTATACATGGCCCCGGAACAGTTCCTGAAAAGTGATGCTGAAGTCACTTCCGATCTCTATTCGACAGGAGCGACGGGATACTTCCTGCTCACCGGTCGCCCAGTCTTCGAAGCGACTTCGCTTGCCGACGTGATCGCGAAGCATAATCAA